>DATISQ010000080.1:0-4936 GCA_035581905.1 Cryobacterium sp. | reverse complement strand
GAAGAAACCACCATCTAAAGCAGTCGTTCAGACTGACTTTCGACTTTGATACTGGAGATAACCAATGCCTACGCCCACTAAGGGAGCCCGCCTCGGAGGCGGACCGGCCCACGAGCGCCTCATGCTCGCCAACCTGGCCGCATCCCTGTTCACCCACAAGTCCATCAAGACGACCGAGACGCGCGCCAAGCGCCTGCGTCCGGTCGCCGAGCGACTGATCACCTTCGCAAAGAAGGGTGACCTGCACGCTCGTCGTCGCGTGCTGGCCACCATCGGCGACAAGACCGTCGTGCACGAGCTCTTCAGTGAGATCGCACCCCAGGTTGCTCTTCGTGAGGGCGGCTACACCCGCATCACGAAGCTCGGCTTCCGCAAGGGCGACAACGCTTCGATGGTGCAGATGGAGCTCGTTCTCGAGCCGCTGACCCCGAAGGTCAAGCGCTCCTCCGCCAAGGCTGCTTCCAAGCCCGCCGCGGCAACGCCCGTCGCCGAGGCTCCGGCCGAGGTCGTCGCGGAGGACGCAGCTGTCGAAGCTGAGTCGAACGAAGCCGACGTCGTTGAAGCCGACGCCGCTGAGGAATCCAAGTAAGCACGCTGTGCTGATTCGGCTCGGCTGAGTGCTGCGCTGAGTTGAGAGGGGCCCGACTTCGGTCGGGCCCCTCTTGCTGTGCCCGGGGGCGGGCTATCTTCCGTGCGGGCCGTCGGCTACGGTATGGGCCATGGACCGCACCACTGGAACCCAGACTGATTCCCCGCGCCGGCGCACCGCTGTGCCGCCTGACGCGGAGGGTCCCGCCCACCCGGAGGTCGCCCGGTGGCGTCCGGCCACGGTGGCGGACGTGGACGCGCTGTGGCAGTTCACCCGGGCGGTGGGCAAGGTGGACCATCCGTACCATCTGACGACGCGGGAGGGCATCGAGCGGGACTTCGGCCTCTCGCACTTCCACCCGGAACAGGATTCCCTGATCGGGTTCGCCCCCGACGGGACTCTGGCGGCGATGGGGATGGTGATGTCACCCCCGCGGCGCGAAACCCTGGCCCGCTCGATCCTGGTCGGCGGGGTGCACCCCGACTATCGCGGGCGGGGTCTCGGCCGCGAACTGCTGGCGTGGCAGTTGGGACGGGCCGAGCAACAGCTGGCCAGTGCGGCGCCCACGGTGCCGCGGTGGATCCTGGCCTACGCCGACGAGGTCGCTTTCAGCAGTGCGCGGCTCTTCCGTCACCTGGGCATGGAATGCGCCCGGTACTTCCAGTCCCTCGAACGGCGCCTCGACCAACCGATCCCGGACATCGACCTCCAGGGCGACATCCGCGTCGTCCGGTTCACCCCGGAGCTCTCCCGGGCCGCTCACGAAGCGCGCGACTCCTCGTTTCGAGACCACTGGGCCAGTCAGCCGATGAGTGACGAAGCCTGGGACTCCTTCGTGGCGTCGCACAAGTTCCGCCCTGACCTCTCCTACCTGGCTGTCGCGGCCGGCCCCGACGGGATCCAGAAGGTGGTGGGTTTCACCCTGGCCACGGTGAACGAGGACGACTGGGTGAACCAGGGCTACACCGGCAGCCACGTCGACCTGGTCGGCGTCATTGACGGATGGCGGGGCAAGCACATCGCGCGGGCCCTGCTGGCCGCGCATCTGCGTGCCGCGCGCACGGAGGGTCTGGCCCGAGCGACCCTGATCGTCGATTCGGAGAGCCCGACCGGCGCGCTGAACCTGTACCTGGGCATGGGCTTCACCCCCACGACCCGCAGGCTCGCCTTCACCCTCGAGCTCTAGCACCACCTGCACCCGGCGCGGATGAGGGTCAGGGCAGCAGTGGCGGCCGAAGAGCGGGCGACCCGGCCGGGTCAGGCAGGCGATACACCTCGAGGCCCGGCTTCGGCGGCGGCGCGGCCAGTCGTTCCAGGGCGGCCCGGATGCTGTCGGCGTAGATCCGCCCGCCGGCGGGACCGGGATGGATGTTGTCGCCCGCGAGCAGATCCGTGTGCGGGGCGATCGCGGCGTTCCAGTCGGCCAGCTCGACTGTGCGGTGGCGGGCCGCGAACCGGGCCAGCTCGTCGTTGACCCCGGCCGTCCAATCGCGCTCGGCGAAGGCGTTGACCAGGATCAGCTCCCGGTCCGGGCCGATCGCCGTGCGGATCGCCGCCAGCTGATGGGGCCGGATCGGCCCGTTGGTGCCGAGGCCGACGACGACCACCGACCGGAGGGTGCCGGCCTCGGCCTGGGCGGACAGGATGCCGGGCGCAGTCCCCATGCCGCGCGACACGGCGGCGTCGATCACGATCCCCGGGAAACCGGCCTGCAGTTCGGCCGCCGAGGCGAGCATGACCGAGTCGCCCACGGCCGTGATCAGGTCCCCGGGCGCCGGACGGTCCAGCGCGCTGGCGGCCGGCCGGGAGGCGAGCCGCTCGGCCTGCCGCTCCGCGGCATCCACTGCCCTCTGGCCGCGCTCGATCTCGGTCGCGGCGCTCGTCTGGGTGGGAGCGGTGACCAGGGACGCGGTCGTCCCGGCCGCCAGAAGCACCGCGACGACGCCGAACAGGCCGAGCCAGACGAACCTGCCGCGCGTGCGGATCGTGCGGCGACGCAGACGACGGATGCTGCCGCGCACCCCCGTCGTGCGCACGGGGACTTCGAGCCAGCGATACGACGCGCTTGCCGCCAGCAGGGTCAGCGCGGCCGCCAGCACCCCGGCCGCGATGCTCGTCAGCACGGGCGACAGCACGGGCGTCAGCGCGGTCGGGGGGCCGCCGGCCGCCGCCCACGCGGCCTGAACGAGCACGAGCACCGGCCAGTGCCACAGGTAGATGCCGTAGGAGCGTTCGCCCAGGTAGCGCAGCAGCCCGGTGTCCAGCGCCGGGCCGAACCGCGGCCCGTGCACGGCCGCCCAGATCACGACTGCGCTGAGCAGGCTCACCAGCAGCAGGCCGCCCCGGTAGGTCACCGGTCCGGTCTCGGGCAGGGTGAGCGCCGCCGCCAGCAACCCGGCGAGGGCCGCCAAACCGAGCCCGGGCCGCCACCGCTCGAGCAGGGCGGCGAGGCGGGGGTCCGGGCCGCTCGGGAAACCGGCACGGCGCAGCAGCAACGCGAGCGCGGCCCCGGTGAAGAGCCCGAAGCTGTGCGTGTCCGAACCGTAGTACACCCGGGTGGGGTCGGCGGGCTCATACAGCAACCCCATCCACCCGGCGGAGGCCAGGGCCAGGGCGGCGACCAGCGCCAGGCGCAGCCGGCCGTTCCGCACCAGCAGCAGGCCCAGCAGGGCGAACGGCCAGACCAGGTAGAACTGTTCCTCGACCGCCAGCGACCAGAGGTTGCGGAACAGTTCCGGCGCCGTGGCACTGAAATAGCTTGCCGACCCGGCGATCGACACCCAGTTGTAGCCGAAGGTGACCGCGCCGAGCAGTTGCCAGCCGAGACCCACCAGCACGTCGCCGCCGATCAGCCAGGCGGCCGTGCACAGGATCAGCACCAGCGGGATCAGCGGCGGAACCAGGCGCAGCGCCCGCCGCTTCCAGAACCGGCCGAGCGAGATCTTCGAGGTCGCGTCCCATTCGGTGAGGAGCAGGCCCGTGATCAGGAACCCGCTGATCACGAAGAAGACGTCGACCCCGATGAAACCGCCGGGCAGTACCGCCGGGAAGAAGTGGAACACGACGACCAGAGCCACGGCGATGCCACGCAGGCCGTCGAGGCCGGCCAGGCGTTTCGAGGGGACGCTCACGGAGTGCGCACGAGCGTCAGAGGGCGGGGGCTGCAGGGTTTCATGACTGGAGAGGACGAAGGTCCGGGTTCTACGATAACCCGGACCGGACCGTACACTTACCTCCGTGATTCTTCCCCCGGCGCCCGATGAGACCCAAGCAGAGGGCACCACCCGGATCCGGCTCGATATCGCCTACGACGGCACCGGCATGAGCGGCTGGGCGACGCAGCCGGGCCTCCGCACCGTGCAGGGGCAGATCGAGGCCGGGCTGGCGGGCATACTGCACAGCCACCCGCCGACCCCGGTTCTGACCGTAGCGGGGAGAACGGATGCCGGCGTGCACGCCACCGGGCAAGTCGCCCACTTCGATTTGAACCCCGACCAGGCCGAGGGCCTCGTGCGCATCTCCCGGGGCAAGGGCCGGCCGCCGACGCCGCTGGCGGTCATGGTGCAGCGGCGGCTCAGCGGCATCCTCGTCACCCAGCCCGAAATCGTGATCAAATCATCCGTGCTCGCCCCGCCCGGGTTCGACGCCCGGTTCTCCGCGCTCTACCGGCGCTACGAGTACCGGATCGCCGACTCCGTCGTCGGCCACGACCCGCTGCAGCGGTTCCGTACCACCTGGCACGGCTTCGCCCTCGATGTGGACGCCATGGACGCGGCGGCGGCGACGCTCATCGGCCTGCACGACTTCGCCACCTACTGCAAGCCGCGTCCCGGGGCCACGACGATCCGCACCCTGCAGGAGTTCCGCTGGCGCCGCGACCCGGATGGTGTGCTCGTCGCATCCGTTCAGGCCGACGCCTTCTGCCACAGCATGGTGCGCGCCCTGGTCGGGGCCTGCGTTGCGGTGGGGGAGGGCCGCCTGGCCGGCGACCGCCTGGTCGACCTCCGGATCGAACGGGCCCGCACCAGCGAGTTCAAGGTGATGCCCGCCCAGGGGCTCGCACTGCTCGAGGTCGGCTACCCGGCCGACGAACTGCTCGCCCTGAGGGCCCGGGAGACCCGCGCACGCCGAGAGCTCATCGACGACACCGAGTAGCCCCCGAATTGCGCTGCCGGGCCAGCCACGTTAGTGTTATTCCTTGGTGTCTGTGCGTTGCAGCCAGGCACACGAACGTGAGCCCTCCATCGATCGTGTTCCCCCTCTGGGAACACACCCGGAGCGGGATTCACGAACACCTCCGTTCGAAACAAGAAAGCAGCACAATAGTGACGCGCACTTATACCCCCA
>DATISQ010000079.1:0-4355 GCA_035581905.1 Cryobacterium sp. | reverse complement strand
TTCCGCTCCGTGCGATCGGCCCGCACGATCGAGCGCATCACAATCCAGAAGATGAGCCCGACCGCGACGGTGGGCAGGAGCGACCAGAAAGCGCTGACCCAGAAGTTGTCCATGATGTGTCCAACGATACGGGAAACGGCGGGCACGCGCGCGGCGCTACTCGTTCAGCATCCCCGCGATTCCCGTGCCGATGGCGTAGATCCCGGTTCCCGCGACGCCGACCCAGATCGAGAGCTCGAGCAGGGACGGACGTCGGCGGACGCGCGGCGCGGGTTTGCCGGGCGCGGGGTCGCCAGGCGCGGGGTCGCCAGGCCCAGGGTCGCCTTGTCGCTCAGAACTCATACGACGATTATTTCACCAGCGGGAACAGGATGGTCTCTCGGATTCCGAGCCCGGACAGCGCCATCAGCAGGCGGTAGATGCCCATCCCCATGCCGCCGGTGGGCGGCATCCCGTATTCGAGGGCGCGGAGGAACTCCTCGTCGAGACGCATGGCCTCGGGGTCGCCACCGGCGGCGAGGCGCGCCTGTTCGACGAAGCGTTCGCGCTGCACGACCGGGTCGACGAGCTCGGAGTAGCCGGTGGCCAACTCGAAGCCGCGCACGTACAGGTCCCACTTCTCGACCACACCGGCGATCTGTCGGTGGCCGCGCACGAGCGGGCTGGTGTCGATCGGGAAGTCCATCACGAACGTGGGGCGGGTCAGTCCGCCCTTGACGAAGTGCTCCCACAGCTCCTCGACGTACTTGCCGTGGATGGGGTGGTCGATGTCGAGCCCCTCCTTGTCGGCGAGCACCTTCAGATCGGCGAGCGGGGTGGCCGGCGAAATCTCATAGCCGACGGCCGCGGACAGGCTGTCGTACATGCCGATGCGGTCCCAGTCCCCGCCCAGGTCGAATTCGGTGCCGTCGGCCCAGGTCACCACGTGTGAGCCGGCGATGGCGAGCGCGGCATCCTGAATCAGGGTCTGGGTGAGGTCGGCGATCGAGTTGTAGTCTCCGTAGGCCTCGTAGGCCTCCAGCATCGCGAACTCGGGCGAGTGGGTGGAGTCGGCGCCCTCGTTGCGGAAGTTGCGGTTGATCTCGTAGACCCGGTCGATGCCGCCGACGACGGCGCGCTTGAGGAACAGTTCCGGCGCGATCCGCAGGTAGAGGTCGGTGTCGAACGCGTTGCTGTGGGTCGTGAACGGGCGGGCGGATGCGCCGCCGTGCATGACCTGCAGCATCGGCGTCTCGATCTCGATGAAGTTGCGCTCCGTGAACGTGCGGCGCAGGCTCGCGACGGTCTGGGAGCGCTGGATCACGCTGCGACGGGCCTGCTCGCGGGCGATCAGGTCGAGGTACCGGCTGCGCACGCGGGTCTCCTCGCTGAGCTCGCTGTGCAGGTTCGGCAGCGGCAGCAGCGCCTTGGCGGCGACCTGCCATGCCTTCGCCATGACGGAGAGCTCGCCGCGGCGGGAGGAGATGACCTCGCCGGAGACGAAGAGGTGGTCGCCGAGGTCGACGAGGTCCTTCCAGTCGGCGAGGGACTCCTCCCCCACCTCGCCCAGGGAGATCATGGCCTGGATGCGGCTGCCGTCGCCGGACTGCAGGCTGGCGAAGCAGAGCTTGCCGGTGTTGCGCAGGTGCACGACCCGGCCGGCGAGGCCGACCGTGACGCCGGTGACGGCATCCGCTTCGAGGTCGCCGAACCGCGCCCGCACGGCGGGGATCGTGTCGGTGACGGGCACGGACACCGGGTAGGCGCCGCCGGCGGGGCTGGTCGCGGCGGCGTTCAGCCGGTCACGCTTGGCCAGGCGCACGACTTTCTGCTCGTTGGTCTCGGCCTCCGCCGCAGCGGCGGCCAGGATCTCGGCCTCGGTCGGTGCTGGGTTCTGCTGCTCGCTCATGCGGTTCTCCGTGGCAGGTGGCGCCCGGGCTGTGCCCGGCGCTCCCGCGCGTGCTCATAAATGTGACGACGTGTTGATGAAAGGTCGGGCTGGTGACGGTCGGGCGGGTGGTGCGGCCTAGGGAAGGTCCAGGGCCACGTTGTCGATCAGCCGGGTGTGACCGACCAGAGCGGCGACCAGCATGCGGGCCGGGCCGTGATGATCGCCCCCGACCGGGAGGAAAGTCTGGGGGTCGACGACAACGAGATAGTCCAGCTTAACCAGCGGTTGGGCGTCGATTCGCGCGTGCGCGGCCTGGAGCGCCGGGCCGACCCCCTGGCCGGCGACGGATGCTGCCGCCTCGAGCCCCGCGGACAGCGCCCGGGCCGCGGCCCGCTGCGCCGGTTCGAGAGCACGGTTGCGGCTGGAGAGGGCAAGGCCGCCGTCTTCGCGCACAATCGGGACGACCTCAATGGCGGGCCGGAAGTCGAGGTCGGCCAGCATCCGTTCGACCAGGAAGACCTGCTGCGCGTCTTTCTGGCCGAACACGGCCACGTCGGGGCCGACGATGTTGAACAGCTTCGCCACCACCGTGAGCATGCCGTCGAAATGCCCGGGGCGCGCGGCACCCTCGAAGAGGCTGCCGACCGCACCGGCGATCACCCGGGTGGACACGGCGCTGTCCGGGTACATCACCTGGCTGCTCGGCGCGAACACGAACGGCACGCCCTCCGCGGCCAGGGCCGCAATGTCGGCCTCGAGGGTGCGCGGGTAGCTGCCGAGGTCCTCCCCGACGCCGAACTGCAACGGGTTCACGAAGATCGACACCACGACGATGTCGCCGATACTGCGGGCCCGGCGGACCAGGGTCAGGTGTCCGGCGTGCAGGGCCCCCATGGTCGGGACCAGCACGATGCGGGGTGTGCCGCCGGCCTCCCCGCGCTCGGCGCGCTCGCTCTCGATGCGGGACCGCGCATGGGTCAGGCTGCTCCGCAGTTCCTCGATGGTGCCGATGACTTCTGGTCTGGTGAGCACGTTCACTCGTCCTCCGGGTGTGTTGCGGTTTGTCATTCGTCGAAATCGTTCTGGTCGCGGCTGTCGAGCGCCTCCAGCTCGTCGAGCTGGGAGAGGTCGAGGCGGTCGGGGCTGGTGCGGGCCAGCGCGTTCTCCATGGCGGAGCGCATCAGCGGCGCGATCACCGCCCCGGGGTGCTCGATGCCGATGCCGGCCAGCAGCCCGGTGGCCTGCTCCACGATCGAGGTGGAGAACGCCGTGGCGGTCTCCACGGCCTCGGCGTAGGCGGCCCGGTCGGACTCCGCGACGATCACGGGCTCGCCGCCCATCTCCACGACCAGCGCTTGCCCGATCGGCAGCACCGGCGTGGACGCCGTCACGGCGCAGTAGCTGTCGGCGAGGCGGGACAGGTCGATGCTGGTGCCGGTGAAGCTCATGGCCGGGTGGAGGGCCAGCGGGATCGCGCCGCCGGCCAGCGCCGGGGCCAGCACCGCGGTGCCGTGCCGGGCGGAGGTGTGCAGCACGAGCTGGCCGGCCTGCCAGGTTCCGGTGGCCGCGAGCCCGCTGACGAGGCTCTCGAGCTGCGCGTCGGGCACGGCGATGATGACCAGTTCGCTGCGCTCGACGATCTCGGGGACGGTGAGGATGGGCACACCCGGCAGAATCGCCTCAGCCCGGTCGCGGCTGGACTGCGAGATTGCGGAGATGCCGACAATTGCGTGGCCGGCGCCGGCGAGGGCGGCGCCGAGGATGGGTCCGACCCGGCCGGCACCGATGATGCCGATTCCGAGTCGTCCGGGACGCTGCGTCATTCGGTGACTCCGTTCGGCTTCCAGTTCGGCTGGTTCCAGTGATGGCTGGTGTCCGCCTGGGCCGACGAGACGGCCCCGGAGGCGATCCGGTCGAAGAAGAGCAGGGCCTCGGTGGCGTCCACCACCCCGAGGTCGGCAGACACCGGCCCGGCGACGGTGTGCAGCCGGGCGGAGGCGAGGCGCAGCATCCGGGTCACGGGTCCCTGGGAGATGGCGACGCTCTGCAACCGGGCCAGCGGCACCAGAACCAGTTCCCGGGAGATCACGCCGCGGCGGAGCAGGGCGATGCCGTCCGAGACGGTGTAGCCGGTGCGGCGCCAGGAGAACGGATGCAGCCAGGCCGCCCGGCGCGGAGCGTTCGTGAAGCCGTCGTCGCCGCCCTTCGAACGGAGGCCCCGTTCGATCAGGGTCTGCTGCTCCGCCGAGTCGAACCCGGGCAGGATCAGCTCGAGCACCCGTGCGACGTCGGCGAGCGTGCCCACCGGCAGGGTGGTGGTGTTGGCCTCGCCCGCGGCGCCCTTGGTGCTGGAGTGGCCGGCCGTGTTGATGCGCACCTGCCACCAGCCGAACGGGCGCCACAGCAGCGGCTGCGAGACGCCGATCGCGTGGATCCGGCCCGGCGGCAGGGTCTCGTTGCTGGTGGTGAGCAGCCCGAAGCCGAC
>DATISQ010000078.1:0-1793 GCA_035581905.1 Cryobacterium sp. | reverse complement strand
CAAGGTGCTGCGCGCCGTTTCCGCACCCGCGGCCGTCGAACTGCGCGGAGGAAGCCTCTACGTGACCACCGACGCGTTCGTTCCGGATGACACCGGAGCGCCGCAGTCGATCGGCACGGTGACCCGCTTCCCCCTGACCGGGGACCGGCACTGGGATGACTCCCGCCACGACGACTGACGGCTGACGGCCGCCGCCAGAGCCGGCTTCCGCTCCCACACCTGCGGATGGATCATCATTCCAGTCGATGGAATAACGATCCATCCGCTCGTGATGCCCGCTTCCATCGGTGCCGCGTCCGGCATCCGGGAGCACACTCGACAACGGCAGGCCCGAGCGGCAGAATCGGTCGAGGCGGACCCTGTCCGAGGCATCCGCCGGGCGGGAGTCGTATGTTCACGAATCGGAGCGAGGCCGGCAGGCAGCTGGCAGAACGCGTGGCGGCCCGGTTGGCCGAGCTCGATCTGTCCGACCCGGTGGTCTACGCCCTGCCTCGGGGCGGCGTTCCGGTGGCGGTCCCGGTCGCCCGGCGCCTGCACGCCCCGCTCGATTTGATCCTGGTTCGCAAGATCGGAGCGCCGGGGTATCCGGAGGTCGCGCTCGGGGCGGTCGTCGACGGCGCGAGCCCGCAGACCATCGTCAACGACGATGTGTTCACTGCGACCGGGGGCGACTCGGTGGGTCTGGCCAGGGCCCGCCGCCGTGAGCTGGCCGAAATCGAGCGGCGTCGCGTCCTCTACCTCGGAGACCGCCCCCCGATCAGCCCGCGGGGCCGTGTCGCCGTGATCGTGGATGACGGCCTCGCGACCGGAGCCACCGCCAAGGCGGCCGTCGCCGCGATGAAGCGGCAGGGTGCCGCAGTCACGGTGCTTGCGGTCCCCGTCGCGCCGGCGGAGCTGGTGGAGGAAATGCGCCAGTACGCGGATGCCGTCATCGTGCTGCACGCCCCGCAGGAATTCTGGGCGATCGGGCCGTTCTACACCGACTTCCACCAGCTCTCCGACGAGGAGACGATTGAGCTGCTGCGGGAGGCGTGGGCCGGGGCGGCTGCCACGCGGCCGCCGGACGACGTGAGTTCCTGAGCGCGTTGGGACGGATGCTCGTCCCGCCCGTCCCGCTCCCGACCGGCAGAATGGGGAGGTGTACCTTCTGGCGAGTCGAACGGGCAACGGGGACATCCTCGTGCGGCCGCTCGAGGCCGACGGCAGTGTCGCCGGTCCCGGACGGCGTCTGCCTGCCCACGAATTCCCCCGCTACGTGCTCCGTCAGGAGCCAGACCGGCCGCGCTGGGTGTGGGAGGACACGGCTCGCATCTACCCGCTGCTACTGGAGTCCGGGGTCCGGGTTCACCGCGCTCACGACCTGCGTCTGTGCCACGCGATCCTGCGCCAGTCGTCCCTCACCCGGGCGAGCGCGCTGGCCCGGGCCGAGCCGAGCCGCTGGGATCGGGCGCCCGCCTTCGAACCGGACGCGGCCGCAGCCGGGGTGACCCTCTTCGATCTGTTGGACGACGACGACGACGACGGCGACGGCGACAGCGACAGCGAGGGAGGCAGCGGGGGTGGCGGTGAGAGCGGCCGTGGCTCCGCCGGTGACGCCGCCGGGTCCGGTGTGCAGGCGGAATTCCGCCGTCAGCTCGACGCGGTCCACGCGTCTGCCGAGCCCGGGCGGCTCCGGCTGCTGCTCGCCGCGGAATCGGCCGGGGCGCTCATCGCCGCCGAGATGCAGTTCGCCGGCCTGCCGTGGCGCACCGACGTGCACGACGCCCTGCTGACCCGCGAGCTGGGCCCCCGAG
>DATISQ010000077.1:0-5071 GCA_035581905.1 Cryobacterium sp. | reverse complement strand
AACTGCACGATCAGGCTGGCCGAGGCGGTGCGGGACTGCCGGAACAGCGTCTGCGAGCGCAGCTGGAACCAGCGGGTGAGCACGATGAGCGGCACGAGGGCGACGAACAGCACGAGGCCGCTCTGCCCGTCGAGGGAGAACAGGGCGATGGCGGTGAAGACCATGTAGAGCACGCCCTGCACGAGCTGGTTGATGCCCGAGTCGAGCAGCTCCCGGATCGCGTCGAGGTCGCTGGTCTGCCGGGAAATGATGCGGCCCGACGTGTAGGACTCGTGGAATTCGAGGCTCAGCTTCTGGGTGTGCAGGAACACCCGCTTGCGCAGGTCGATCAGCACGGCCTGGCTGATCCGGGCGGAGAGCACGGTGTACCAGGCGATGAGGAGCGCGCCGATCACGCCGGTCAGCAGGTAGGCGCCGCCGGTGAGGGCCAGCGGCATCCAGTCCTGCGCGATCAGCGCCGGTAGCCCCTTGTCGATGCCGAAGGCGATCAGGGCCGGGCCGGCGACCTGCGCGGCCGTGGAGACGACCACGACGAGCATGGCCCCCACCACGGGCCAGCGCACGGGGCGCAGCAGCGAGCCGAGCAGCCTCAGCGACCGCCGGCGGATCTGGGCGCTTTCCGCCCGGGTGAAGTCATGGCGTTCTTCGCCCTCTACCCCGGTGACACTCACAGCGAGTCCTCTTTCCGCATCGACTCTCGTCGTTCTTCGTCCTCCAGGCTGGAGATGACGAACTTGTAGTGCTCGCTGCGCGCGAGCAAATCGGAGTGCTGCCCGACGGCCGTGATCCGGCCGTTCTCGAGCAGCGCCACCCGGTCGGCGAGCATGACCGTGGACGGGCGGTGGGCCACGACCAGCGCCGTGGTCGACGCGAGCACCTCGCGCAGGGCCGCCTCGACGAGCGCCTCGGTGTCGACGTCGAGCGCCGACAACGGATCGTCGAGCACGAGCACGGCCGGCCTGGCCGCGACCGCCCGGGCGAGCGCCAGGCGCTGCCGCTGGCCGCCGGAGAGACTCATGCCTTCCTCACCGACGAGCGTGTCGACCCCCTGCGGCAGGTCGTGCACGAACCCGGCCTGGGCGATCTGCAGGGCCTCCTCGAGCACGGCGTCCGCCTCGGGGCTCGCGTCGGCCAGCTCGGAGCGACCGAGCAGCACGTTGTCCCTGACGGACGCCGAGAACAGCGTCGCATCCTCGAACGCCATCGCCACGTGCGTGCGAAGCTCCTCGCGGCCGAGGTCGCGCACGTCGACGCCGTCCAGGGTGACCCGCCCGCCCGTCACGTCGTACAGACGCGTGGTCAGGGCCGTCAGCGTGGACTTCCCGGAGCCGGTGAGCCCGACCAGGGCCATGGTCTCGCCCGGTTCGAGCACGAGGTCGATGCCGCCCAGCAGATCGGGGAACCGCTCGGGCGAATCGTGGTAGCGGAAGTGCACGCCCTCGAAGGCCAGCCGGCCGAGCGGCTTCTCGACCGTGACTGGACGCTCCGGATCGGTGATCGTGTTCGGCGCGTCGAGGATGTCGAAGAACCGGTCGGTCGCCGTGCGCGCGTCGAACGTCATCGACAGCAGGAAACCGATCGACTCGACCGGGAAGCGCAGCACGGTCGCCGTCGCGAAGAAGGCGACCAGTTCGCCCACGCTGAGCTGCTCCTGGCCGGCCAGCCAGACACCGGCGACGAGGCAGAGCGCGAAGGCGACATCCGGAACCAGCAGCAGCCAGAGCCAGATGCCGGCGATCGCCTTGGCCTTCTCGATCTCCGTGCCGCGCAGGCTCTCGGCCTGCGAGGCGAAGTTGCGCATCGCGTACTTGCCGCGGCCGAACGCCTTGAGCACGCGGATGCCGTGCACCGATTCCTCGACGGCGGTCGCGAGGTCGCCGGCCTGGTCCTGGCTGCGCCGGGCAATGATCGAGTATTTCTCCTCGAACACGTAACCGTAGATCCAGATCGGGATCGAGCAGACGACGAAGATCACACCGAGGATCCAGTTCATCGAGACCAGGATCACCACGCCGACGACGATGGTGAGGAAGTTCACCACGAGCAGCACGAGGCCGAACGAGATCCACCGGCGGATGAGGTTGAGGTCGCTCACCGCGCGGGAGAGCAGCTGGCCGCTCGGCCAGCGGTCGTGGAAGGTGACGGGGAGGTCCTGCAGGCGGGCATAGAGGCCGTTGCGCATGCGGGCCTCGATGAACGTGCCGGGGCGCAGCACGAACCAGCGCCGCAGCGCGATCAGGATCGCCTCGACGACGCCAAGGGCGAGCACCATCGCCACGGCGGGCCAGATCTGGCTCGGGTCGCCCTGCGACAGCGCACCGTCGACGAGCCGCTGCAGCACCTGCGGGATCGCGAGCGCGACGAGTCCGGCGAGCAGGGCGGAGACCATGCCGAGGTAAATGCGCGGCAGGGCCGGCTTCGCGTACGGGTAGAGGCGCAGCAGGCTGCGGAAGGTATTCTTCCGGCCTGTCGGCCGAGCGTCCGGGCCGGCCGGCGGTGAGTGTTCGGCGAGTGCAGTCATGGGTGTGAGTCCTGAAAAGAGGGCGTGGCGGCAAGAAAAGCGGGCATCGGCGATCGACACCGCTGGAGGGCGGCGGAAGACGTGCGCTTCCGGCGAAACGGGCGGCAGATGCCGCCGACGAAGTGGTGCTGTGCTGAGCTGGGCTGAGGCGCGGGGCCGCTAGGGAGCGGTGAGCGGGCCGGCGATGGAGGCGATGGAGGCGCCAAAGGCAGTGCCGGTGTTCGCAACCATCGCGACCCTGAGCTGTGCTGTCTTTGTCATGTCGGCCTCCTGAGCGCGTCGTTCTTCGTCTTTGCCCCCCTGATCAGGCAGCCTTTCAGACTAGGCCCCACGGACGCCGCGGCGCAAGCACCACTTCGGCCGTGTCGCGATCTTCCGCGAAAACGCAGTCGTGCGCGTCACACCGTGCTCTGAACGCGCACAACTGCGGGCTCGCGGGGGCAGGTCAGCGCACGCGGACGCTCAGGCAGGTGACGCAGCCCTCGAGCTTCTCGAACTCGGAGATGTCAACGGTGACCACCTGGTAGCCGAGGCCGGCGAATAGCGCGGCCGAGCGCGGCGCCGCGCTGGACATGAGCACGGTGGCGGCGTCGAGCACGACCACGGCGGTGCCTTCGGGCTCGGGCACGGGCAGGAAGCGCGAAAAGACGCTCGGGTCATCGATCAGCGGCCGGTAGCCGATCACGGTGCCGTCCGGCAGGGCCGTGACCGCGGTCTTGAGGTGCAGCACCTTCGTGATCGGAACGGCGACGACCGTGTAGCCGCGGGGCTCGAGGACGGCGCGCAGCTGACGGATGCCCTCCCCGTTCGTTCGGAGGCTCCGGCCCACGTAGACCGTACGGTCGACCTTGAGCACGTCGCCGCCGTCGAGGGTGCCCGGCAGCTCCAGGTGGTGCACGGTGAGGCCGAGGTCACGCACCGCGCTCTCGGCGGCCGCGGTCTCCCCGCGGCGGCTGGGGGCGCCCGGGCTGCTCACCACGGCCAGGTCGCCGAAGAGGATGACGGCATCCTCGATGAAGACGGAGTCGGGCAGGTCCGGGGCCGGTTCGACCTCGATGGTGTCCCAGCCGGCGGCGGTCAGTGCCGCGACGTATCCGCGCCACTGCTCGTCGGCCAGGGCCAGGTCGATCGGGCTGCGAGCGATGTGGGTCAGCTGCCCCTCGGCCAGGTTCCGCGCCGGCCGGCGCACCAGCGCACGCCGCGGGGCGGCACCTGGAGCGGCCGCGGCAACGGATGCGGGCGAGGTCTCGGAGGCGGCGGTTTCCCTCCCGCCAGTGTAGGGCTCTCCCCGCGCGTCCCGTTCCGGTCGAGAGTGCCCGTTGCGCCGGTCACTCTCGACCGGAACGGGAACTCTCGCAGGCACCGGGCTGCTCGGCTCAGACTCGCGCGCAGGTCGTGCGCCGCTGCGCGCGTGGCGTGCCACGTGCGCGGCGGCGCAGCACGCGCGCAGCACCGCGCAGCACCGCGCAGCACCGCGCAGCACCGCGGCGGAGCAGCGGCGGCTACCGGCGCGGGCGGGCGGCGTCCAGCCGCGCGGCAGCCAGGCGCTCGGCGGCGGCGAGCGTCGTGATGCCCTGCTCGCGGGCATCCGTGAAGATCTGCGCGACGACGTCGCCGATCGCGGCGACCCGCTCGGCGACGACGGACAGGTCCGCGCTGGGCTCCGACGCCAGGGCGAGGTAGATGACGCCGCTCGCGTTCACCACGAAGTCGGGCGCCCAGAGGATGCCGCGCGCGTCCAGCTGGGCGGCCCCCTCCGACTGGGCGAGCTGGTTGTTGGCGGCGCCGACGACCCCGAGCACGTTGAGGTCCCCGATCACCCGGGCGGTCAGCACCCCGCCGAGCCCGCACGGCACGAACAGGTCGGCCGGCACATGGTGCACCTCGTCGACGGGCACCCAGTCCGCGCCGAGGCCGGCGGCGAACTCCCGCTTGCCGAGGTTGACGTCGCTGACGGTGAGGCGGGCGCCGGCGGCGGCGAGCACGGTGGCGAGGCGGCCGCCGACCTGGCCGAGGCCGGAGATGACGATGTGCCGGCCGGACACCTCACGACTGCCGAACAGGGCGTCGAGGGTGGCGAGCACACTGGCGTACACGCCGGCCGCGGTCGCGTCGGCCGGTTCGCCCACTCCGCCGCTGGACGCGGGGAGACCGCAGACGTGGTCGGTGCGCTCCTTCACGACGGCCATCAGGTCGGCGTTCGTGCCGACATCCTCGGCCGTCATGTACGCACCGTCCAGACTGTCGATGGCGTCGCCGAGGTCGAGCATGGCGTCGCGCCGCTCCGCCTCGCTCAGCTCGGTGCCGAGCGGCAGGTGGATCACGGAATTGCCGCCGCCCCGGTTCAGCCCGGCGACCGCGTTCTTCAGGGTCATCGCCGCGGACAGGCGCAGTGCGTCGGCGACGGCATCCGTCCAGTTCTCGTACTGCCACAGGCGGGCTCCGCCGAGGGCCTGGCCCAGCCGGGTGGAGTGCACGGCCACGGTGATCACGAGGCCCGAACGGATGCCGGTGGTGATCAACACGCGCTCGTGCGTGAACGGGAGGCCG
>DATISQ010000076.1:0-2562 GCA_035581905.1 Cryobacterium sp. | reverse complement strand
CGGCCTCACCTCGGGGCTGCACTCGCTCGACCCGGCCGAGCTGGCCGAATGGCTGGACACGATCGAGGCCGGGAACCTCTACGTGAACCGCGGCATCACCGGCGCGATCGTGCAACGCCAGCCCTTCGGCGGCTGGAAGCGGTCGGCCGTGGGCCCGGGCACCAAGGCCGGCGGGCCGAACTACCTGTACGGGTTCGGCAGCTGGGTGAGCGAACCCGGCCGCAACAGCTCGACGCTGCACCTGCGCGGCCTCGACCAGGCCGTCACCGCCCTGATCGAGGCGGCGCAAACCGTGCTCGACTACGCGGACTTCGACGTGCTGCGCCGGTCGGCGCTGAGCGACGCACTGGCCTGGCGCGACGAGTTCGGCGCCGTGAAGGACGTCTCGGACCTCGGTCTGGAACGCAACCTGTTCCGCTACCGCCCGCTGCCCGTCACCGTGCGCCTGACCGAGGCCGGCACCCTCTCCGACCTGCTGCGGGTGATCGCCGCGGCGACCCTGTCGACGGCGCCCTTCGAGGTCTCCAGTTCCATCCCGGTGCCGCCGATGGTGCGCAACGTGCTCGCCGAGCGCGAGATCGCGGTCTCGGTCGAGAGCGACGACGAATGGCTGGAGCGGGCCCAGGCCGGCGGAATTCACACCAGCCGGGTGCGTCTGGTCGGCGGGGACCGCCTGGCGGGGGCGCACGCGGAGGCCTCCCGCCTGGCCCACGCGCTCGGCGGCAGCCCGGACATCGCGGTGTACGCGCACCCCGTCACCCAGGCCGGCCGGGTGGAGCTGCTTCCGTTCCTGCGGGAGCAGGCGATCTCGATCACCGCGCACCGCTTCGGCAACCCGAGCACTCTCTCCGACGGACTGATCTAGACGGTTCACCCGGGGGACGGGCCCCGGCCCGCGCGGCTGCGGCGGACCACAAGGCTAAAATGGGTCTGTGTGGCCGCAGCCGGCGGTCGGCTGCGCACAGCAGGTGGCGACAACGATCAGGCTTCTGGTGCACAATGACCGGGGCGTGGCTGACCACTGCTGCAATTCGACAGGGGAACCACAGTTGGACGGTAATGCAACGACGACGCACCGGAATGTCGCCCTGCTGTCGGTGGCGAGCGAACTCGCCCCGCAGATCACGACCTCGGTGGACATCGATCGTCGCCTGCAGCCGGCCCTCAAGCGGCTGAAGCTGCCCAGCGGCCTGCTCCAGCGCGTGGCCGGCGTGCAGGAGCGCCGCAACTGGGCTCCCGGCCAGGCGTTCGACGACGCGGCCGTCACCGCCGGCAAGCGCGCCCTGGCCGCCGCCGGCATCGAGCCGGGCCAGGTCGGCCTGATGATCAACACCTCGGTGACCCGCAAGCATCTCGAGCCCTCGGTGGCCGTGCGCATCCACCACGGCCTGGGCCTGCCCTCCTCGGCCACGAACTTCGACATCGCGAACGCCTGCCTCGGCTTCGTCAACGGCATGACCCTGGCCGCCCAGCTGATCGACTCCGGCCAGGTGCAGTACGCCGTGATCATCGACGGCGAGGACGCCGACGAGATCCAGACCAACACGATCGAGCGTCTCGGCCGCCCCGATATCAACCGCAAGGACTTCATGAGCGAGTTCGCGAGCCTGACCCTCGGCTCCGGTGCGGCCGCGGCGGTGCTCGGGCGGGCCGACCTGCATCCGGAAGGCCACCGCATTCTCGGCGGTGTGACCCGCGCCGCCACCGAGTTCAACGGCCTCTGCGTCGGCAGCGTCGACGGCATGTTCACCGACGCCAAGGCGTTGCTCAAGGGCGGCATGGAGCTTGTCGTCTCGGCCTGGACCGAGGCCAAACGCGATTGGAACTGGTCGGGCATGGACCGGTACATCCTGCACCAGGTGTCGGATGTGCACACCAACGCGATCGTGAAGGCGACCGGGCTGGACCGCAGCCGGGTGCCGCTCACTTACCCGCTGTACGGCAATGTGGGGCCCGCGTCGATCCCGATCACCCTCGCCGAGGAAGCCTCGAAGCTGAAAAGTGGCGACCGGGTGCTGCTGATGGGCGTCGGCAGCGGCCTCAACACGGCCATGATGGAACTCGCCTGGTGAAGGCCGGCTCGGGCCCCGTGTCCTCCCGTCTTCCGCGCGCCGCCGCCACGCCGGCCCCCGCGTCCCTGCCGCCGGCCGGGCTGGCGGGGCTGGACGCCGCGTTCTCGAGGCTGGTGCCGGTCGTATCGGGTGCCTCCGGGCATCCGGCCACCCGCACCTGGCACCTGCTCGACAACGGTGATCGCCTTGCCGAGCTGGGTGTCACCCCGGTGGGCACGGTGCTCTGCGTGCACGGCAACCCCACCTGGTCGTACCTGTGGCGCGAGTTCGTCACGGCGGCGACGGATGCGGCCGCTAACGGCGGCGAGGCCTGGCGCGTCATCGCCGTCGACCAGCTCGAAATGGGTTTCTCCGAGCGGACGGGCGCGGTGCGCCCGCTCGCCACCCGCGTGCGGGACCTCGCCGACCTGACCGACACCCTCGGGCTGTCCGGCCCGGTGGTCACCTTCGGGCACGACTGGGGCGGCTCGATCTCGCTCGGCTGGGCGCT
>DATISQ010000075.1:0-16455 GCA_035581905.1 Cryobacterium sp. | reverse complement strand
CGAGTTCGTGCAGCGGAAGCCGAGGATGTAGCGTCCGTCGGCTGCCCGCTTGAAGCGGGGGCGCAGCACCCGGTCGGCGAACGACTCCGCCTTGCGCGGGTCGAAGTCCTTGCCGTTGGTGGGCTTGGGGGCGTCGTACTCCCCGATGCCGTCCTGGCGGTTGAGGATCTGGCTGGAGATGACGACCGACGCGTCGGCGTCGAGCAGGGTGACCTCGTACTCGATGATCGCCAGGTGGCGTTCGGTGAACGACACCAGGCGGCGGGACTGGATCAGCACCCGTTTGCCGGAGGGAGTGCGCCATTCGAGGGACCGGGAGAGGGTGCCGCCGGCGAAGTCGAGGCGGCGCTCGTAGCTGAGCAGGTCAGCCTGGGTCAGGACGAGGGGCTCGTCGTCGACGTAGATGCGGATGATCTTGGCGTCCGGCGCGTTGACGATGGTCTGCCCGACGCGCGCGAAGCCGAAGGCCTCTTCCGCGTGACGGATCGGCCAGGTCTCGTGGAACCCGTTGATGAAGGTGCCGTGGGCGTGGCCGTCCCGGCCCTCGTCGACGTTGCCGCGCAGACCGAGGTAGCCGTTGCCGACGGCGAACAGCGTTTCGGTGCGACCCATGTCATCGCCGGAGAAGTCCTTCTCGACCAGGGCCCACTCGTCGATCGGGAAGCGGTTGCGGTCGAGCGGGTCGGTCGTGTCGGTGGTCCGGTTCATGCCCTGGCCTCCATTTCAGCGTTGGGGAGCAGGTCGTGCAGGTCGGGGACGACGACGTCGGCGCCGGCGTCGAGCAGGGTCTGCGCGCCCACACCACGGTCCACTCCGAGCACCAGGCCGAAGTTGCCGGCGCGACCGGCCTGGATGCCCGAGTGCGCGTCCTCGATGACGACGCACTGGGCGGACTGGAGCCCGAGCAGCCGGGCGCCGAGCTCATAGGTGTCGGGGGCCGGCTTGCCGGCCAGGCCGCGCTCGGCGGAGAGCAGGCCGTCGACGACGATTTCGAAGCGGCCACGGATGCCGGCGGCCGCGAGGGTCTTCTCCCCGTTGCGCGAGCTGGTGACCACGGCCACGGCGAGACCGGCGGAGACGACGTAGTCGAGGAACTCGATCGATCCCGGGTAGGGCGTGACGCCGTCCTCGGTGAGGGTCTCGGTGAAGGCAGCGTTCTTGCGGTTGCCGAGGCCGCAGACGGTGTTGAGCTCCGGCGCATCCGTCGGGTCGCCATCGGGAAGCAGGATGCCGCGGGAGGCGAGCAGTGACCGCACGCCGTCATAGCGGGGCTTGCCGTCGATGTAGTGGAAGTAGTCCGCGTCGCTGTAGGCGGGGCTCACCCCCTGTTCTTCGAGGAAAGGGGTGAAGAGGCGCGACCAGGCGGCCATGTGGACGTCGGCGGTGGGCGTGAGCACCCCGTCCAGGTCGAAGAGCACGCCGCGCAGGGACAGGAGCCGCTCGCGCGTTTCTGCGCGCGACAGGGGGGATCGCGTAGAAGTCATAACTGGTGCCTTGCTCGGTAGGTCCTCAGACAGGGGGGGGTCTGATCGGATCGGTCATAGGGTCACGATCTCGATCAGGATGGATCGACGTGATGTGCGCCAACGCGGCGAAGACGCGATTGACGACGATGCGGACCAGGTCTAGGGCTGCATGCGCCTGAATACACCCACGATCCTATGCCCCCGAGGCCGCTGCGCCGATTCTGCCGGGTGCGGCGCGCGCTGATCCCCGGACTGCCGGCGCCCGGAGACAGCCCGGTACGATTGCTCGAATGAACCGCGAACCGATCGCGCACCCGGCCGCCACCGCGCCGGCGTCGGCCGCGCGCTCTGATCGAACAGCGCGCCGTCGCTTCCGGCGGCTGTTCTCGGTCACGATCGCGGTGCTCGGCCTGCTGGTGGCCGGCCTCGCGGCGGCGAACTTCAACCAGGGTCCGCGACTGGCCTCCGCCGAAATCAACCTCGACGCCTCCGTCGCCCGCGGCGACCCCCGACTCCTGCTCACCGCGAACCAGCCGCTCGCCGAGGTCACGGCCGGCCAGGTGACGGTGTCCCCGGCGACAGAGGCCTCCGCCAGCGTCACCGACCGCGTCCTCACGGTGCAGTTCGCGGGCATCCTGCGCTACAACACGCTGTATACGGTGACGGTGACGGATGTCTCGAGCACCACCCAGAACGCCACCTCCACCCTGGAATACGAGTTCACGACCCCGGACAGCGACATCTATGCGCTGCAGCGCGACAGCCGGGTGGACGACGCCGGCGCGAAGCGGCCCGACACCGTGCGCCGCACGACCCTGCAGGGCCGGGGCGACGGCGACATCGTGTTCAGCGCCCCGCGCATCCAGCAGTATGTCGCCCTGGATGACCACCTGGCCGCCGTCACGCTGGCCGAAGACGACACGGCCACCCTCGAGGTGGTCTCGTTCGCGGGTGGGGAGAATGTGCAGGTGCCCGTGCCGAGCGCGGGCGTGATCGAGAACCTGGCGTCCTCCCCGTCGAAACACCTGATCGCTTACACCTTCACCAGTGGCTCGGGGGCGGTGGGGCGACAGTACGACCGCACCCCCTTCGTCTACGACCTGACGGAGTACTCGGGCCTCCCGGCCGAGGTCACCGGGGTGGACGGCCTGCCGATGACGGTGATGGACCTGGGCTTCGTGCCGGACAGCACCTCCCTCGTCGTGCAGAGCGCGGGGCAGACCATGTTCCTGATCGACATGCTCGGCGACGCCGTGCTGACCCCGCTGGGCGAGCATGACGAGATGCGCGGATTCGTGCCCGGCACCCGCGCGCTCGTCGTCGCCGACCCCGACCAGGGCTCGACGATCGACCTCGCCGACGGGGCCGTGACCACCCTTGACCTCGGGCCGGGCCTGCTCAACGACAGCGCCTACCCCGGCAAGCTCGTGCTCCTCAACGAGCAGGGGAGCTACGCCCAGCTGTTCCTCCAGGAGACCGCCGACATCAACCAGCTGGCCTCCCTGATCGCCGTGACCGTCGCCGGCGACTCGAGCGTCGTGTTCACGCCCGCATCGGACTCGTCGCGGGTGCGGGACTTCTGCGTCTCGCCGAACGGCCAGTACCTTGCGGTGGAGACGATCCCGGCGGCCGGCCTGAGCGACGGCTACCCGACCCTGCCCGCGTTCTCGGGCATGACGACCACCCTGGTCGACCTCGACAGCGGCACCAGCAGTCGCAGCGTGTCCGGATTCCTCCCGGACTGGTGCGGCTGACCGACGGATGCGCCCGCCAACCTTCTGCCGATACCCTCCTGTCCCTAGCGTGACCGAGCCGGAATGCCACAAGATATGCAGATGAGCCAGAACGCCGCTGCGCGCCCCTTCACCGCGCGCCGGAGGCCCGGCCGGGGCCTGATCGTCGGCCTCGTCATCATCGGCCTGGTCATTCTGCTGCGCGCGTTCGCACCCGAGACCCCGGCCGGCACCCTGACGGACACCGCCCGCGACTTCGTCACCCTGTCGATCAGCGTGGTCATCGAGTCGCTGCCGTTCGTCTTCCTCGGGATACTGCTGTCGATCGTGGTGCAAACCTGGCTGCCGGAAGGATTCCTGCTGCGCCGCCTGCCGAAGAACCCGGCCGCACGACGGGTCGTGCTCTCACTGCTGGGCATGCTGCTTCCGGTCTGCGAGTGCGGCAACGTGCCCCTCGCGCGCGGCCTGATCGCCAAGGGCCTCACGGTCGGCGAATCGATGACATTCCTCTTCGCGGCTCCGATCCTCAACCCGGTGACCATCATCACCACCCAACAGGCCTTCGGCTGGGACAGCGGCATCCTCGTCTGGCGCATCGCCGGCGGATTCCTGATCGCGAACCTGATCGGCTACATCTACAGCAGGCACCCGAAGCCCGAGGCCCTGCTCACGCCGAGGTTCCAGGACGCCTGCGCGCTCGGCGACCGCCACGACGCGGCCGACGGCAAGATCAAACGCAGCGCCGACCTGTTCACGAAGGAGACCAGCGCGATGCTGCCGGCCCTCTTCATCGGCGCCGGACTGGCCGGACTGATCCAGACCGCCGTCTCCCGCGAGGTGCTCGTGACGCTCGGCAGCAACCCGGTCTGGTCCGTGCTGGCGCTGATGGCCCTGGCGTTCGTGGTCTCGATCTGCTCCAACGTCGACGCCTTCTTCATCCTCTCGTTCGGTGCGACCTTCATGCCCGGTGCGATCGTGGCCTTCCTGGTCTTCGGCCCCATGATCGATATCAAGATGCTCGCCCTGCTGCGCACGACCTTCACGGCCAAGACTCTGGTGCAACTCACCCTGATTGTGGCGCTCTGTTCCGCGGTGCTCGGATTGGCGATCAACTATGTCGTTTAGACGACTCCTGCGACGGTGGCAGGGCGCGCTCCTCAGCATCGTGGGCATTGTGGCCACGGTCTGGCTGGGGGCCAGCGGGCAGCTCGGGCTCTACATCCACCCCCGGTACTTCGTGTTCACGGTGGTCATGGCCGTGTTCGCCGCCGCACTCGTGGTGGCCGCGTTCGCTCTCGTGCCCGCCACCGAAGACGCACACGAGTTGCTCGATGATGACGGAGGACGTTGGGCGTGGCTCTGGTCGGCCGGAAGCATCCTGATCATCGGTTCGGCCATAGTGGCCCTGCTGGTGCTGCCGCCGGCGACCCTGACGACGGCCACGGTCGCCAAGCGGGACCTCAACGGCTCCACCTCGGACCTCACGCAGAGCGAGGCCAGCAGCCTCGTCGGCGGCGACTACTCGACCTTCACCGTGCGGGACTGGTCCTCGCTGCTGCGCCAAGGCGCCGGTGAGGACTTCTTCGCCGACAAGACCGCGACCGTGATCGGGTTCGTCACGCCCGACACGAGCGACCCCGAGAACGTGTTCTTCGTGGCCCGTTTCGTCGTCTCCTGCTGCGCGGTCGACGCCCAGCCGGTCGGCATCCCCGTCTACTACCCCGGCTGGCAGGACGAGTACCCGACCGACAGCTGGGTGGCCATCGAGAGCGGCTTCGACACCAACCCGAGCATCAGTAGCGAAGAGGCCATCGTTCTTGTTCCGGGCGAGATCACGCCCACGGACCAGCCGGCCCAGCCGTACGTCTACTGACGTCACCGCCCGCAGATACGACCGGGCCGCCGGCCGCGGCGACCGATCAGGCGGCCGAGGCCTCCTCGGGTTCGGTGCCGGTGTCATCCGTTCCGAAGTGGTTGCTGCCCGCGGTGACGCCCGCGAGGCGCAGCCAGGTGTCGACCACGGTGTCGGGGTTCAGTGACACGGAGTCGATGCCCTCGGCGACGAGCCACTCGGCGAAGTCCGGGTGGTCGCTGGGGCCCTGGCCGCAGATGCCCACGTACTTGCCGCGGGCCTTGCAGGCCGCGATCGCCATGCTGAGCAGCTTCTTCACGGCCGGGTTGCGCTCGTCGAAGCCGCCGGCCACGATCGCCGAGTCACGGTCGAGGCCGAGCGCCAGCTGCGTCATGTCGTTGGAACCGATGGAGAAGCCGTCGAAGTAGTCCAGGAACTCGTCGGCGAGCAGCGCGTTGGCGGGCAACTCGCACATCATGACGATCTCGAGGCCGTTCTCCCCGCGGCGGAGTCCGTTCTCGGCGAGCAGGTCGATGACGCCCGCGGCCTCGTCCAGGGTGCGGACGAAGGGGATCATCACCTTGACGTTGGTCAGCACCATCTCATTGCGCACGAACGAGAGCGCCTCGCATTCGAGGTCGAAGCAGTCCCGGAACGAGGGCTCGAGGTAGCGGGACGCCCCGCGGAACCCGAGCATCGGATTCTCCTCGTGCGGTTCGTAGGCCGGTCCGCCGATCAGGTTGGCGTACTCGTTGGACTTGAAGTCGCTCATCCGCACGATCACGGTTTCCGGCGCGAACGCGGCCGCGATCGTGGACACGCCCTCGGCCAGGCGCTTGATGTAGTAGTCCCGCGGGGAGCCGTAGGCGGCGATGCGGGTGTTGATCTCCCGGGCCACGTCCGCCGGCTGGTCGGCCAGGTTCAGCAGGGCCTTGGGGTGGATGCCGATCTGCCGGTTGATGATGAATTCGAGCCGGGCGAGACCCACGCCGTGGTTGGGCAGCTGGGCGAAGGTGAACGCCTGCTCCGGGGTGCCGACGTTCATCATCACCTTGACCGGCGCCGGCGGCAGGGTGGTGAGCGCGGTCTCCTCGATGCCGAAGTCAAGCAGGCCCTCGTAGATCAGGCCGGCCTCACCCTCGGCGCAGGACACCGTGACCGGGGCGCCGTCGGAGAGGACGTCGGTGGCGGTCCCGGTGCCCACGACCGCGGGGATGCCGAGTTCGCGGGCGATGATCGCGGCGTGGCAGGTGCGGCCGCCGCGGTTGGTCACGATGGCGCTGGCGCGCTTCATGATCGGTTCCCAGTCGGGGTCGGTCATGTCGGCGACGAGCACGTCGCCGGTGGCGAAGCTCGCCATCTGGTCGATGGAGGAGAGGACGCGCACGCTGCCGGCGCCGATCCGCTGGCCGATCGCGCGGCCCTCGACCAGGACCTTGCCGGTCTCCTTCATCTTGAACCGGCTCTGGGAGACCGCGGTCGCCCGCGACTGCACCGTCTCCGGGCGGGCCTGCAGGATGTAGATGCCGCCGTCGACGCCGTCCTTGCCCCATTCGATGTCCATCGGGCGACCGTAGTGCGCCTCGATCGAGAGGGCGTGGCGGGCCAGCTCCTCCACGTCGTCGTCGGTGATGCTGAACAGGTTGCGCAGGTCGACGTCCACGGGCACGAAGTCGATCGTGCGGCCGATTTCGCGGTTCTGCGTGAAGGTCATCTGCAGCGCCTTCTCGCCGAGGGTGCGCTTGAGGATGGCGGGGCGCCCGGCCTCGAGCGCCGGCTTGTAGACGTAGAACTCGTCGGGGTTGACGGCGCCCTGAACGACGGCCTCGCCCAGACCGTAGGACGAGGTGATGAAGACCGCGTCGCGGAAGCCGGATTCGGTGTCCATCGTGAACATGACCCCGGAGGAGCCGATGTCCGAGCGCACCATGCGCTGGATCCCGGCCGACAGCGCCACCTCGGCGTGCTCGAAGTTGTGGTGCACCCGGTAGGCGATCGCCCGGTCGTTGTAGAGCGAGGCGAAGACATCCTTGATGGCCGGCAGGATGTTCTCGATCCCGCGCACGTTCAGGAACGTCTCCTGCTGACCGGCGAAGGACGCATCCGGAAGGTCCTCGGCCGTGGCGCTGGAGCGCACCGCCCAGGAGATGTCGTCGGAGCCGCCGTGCTTCAGGACCAGGGCGGCATAGGCGGCGCGGACCTGGGACTCGAACTCCGGCAGGAAGGGCGTGTCGCGCATCAGGCCGCGGATTTCCTTGCCGGCCGCTGCCAACGCGGTGACATCCTCGATGTCGAGCCCCCGCAGGCGCTCGATGATCCGTCGATCCAGGCCGGAATCGGCTAGGAAGCGGCGGTAGGAGTCAGCGGTCGTGGCGAAGCCGTCGGGCACCTGGACGCCGGCAGAGGTCAGGTTCTGCACCATTTCACCCAGGGAGGCATTCTTGCCGCCGACCCGGTCCAGGTCCGTGAGTCCGATTTCCGAAAACCAGAGGATGTCTGTCGTCATGTGTTCTGCTCCCTTGCAGTGTGCGACCAGAGGTGCGGCCGCGGAGGTGGAGCGGCTCATCTCCTGGATGAGCGCCCGGTTCCATAGTGGCAGGTCTGACGGGCCTGAGCGCGATTTGTTTACTTGATTGACATGTTCGCTTGTCTGCGTTTCGAGCCCCGGGTCAGCGTTTGAGATTCATTTGCTGCAGAATCGTGGCCGACATCTCCTCCACGGACATGCTCGCCGAGTTGAGGAACGGGATTCCGTGGGAGGCATACAGGCGTTCCGCACTGCGCAGCTCGAATCCGCACTGCCGCAGGGAGGCGTACGGCGAACCCTCGCGGCGCTGGGTGCGCACCTGGCTCAGACGCAGGGGATTGGTGGTGAGCCCGAAGCACTTGTCCACGAACGGCCGCAACGGCTTGGGCAGACCCTCCCGCTCGAAGTCCTCGTCGACCAGCGGGAAGTTCGCGGCGAAGATGCCGTGCTGCAGCGCCAGGTACATCGTGGTGGGCGTCTTGCCGCAGCGCGACGGGGCCACCAGGATCAGCTGCGCCTTCTCGAGCGCCCGCAGGCTCTGGCCGTCATCGTGCTCCATCGCGTACTCGACCGCCGTCATGCGGGACTGGTATCGGGCGGCGTTGCCGAGGCCGTGCGCACGTCCGGGTTCGTTGCTGGCCGGGGTTGTCAGGGTCTCCTCGAGTTGGCCGAGGTAGGTTCCGAGCAGGTCGATCAGGGTGGCCTTGCAGGTGCCCAGGGTGTGACGGATGTCGCTGGTCACAGCCGTGGAGAACACAATCGGTTTCTGCCCGCGCTCCACCAGCCCGTCGATCTGGTCGACCACGGCCTGGGCCTGGTCCACGTTCAGGATGAACGGGATCGTCGTGCGGTCGAACTCCAGGGTGGGGAACTGGGACAGCAGGGTGCTCCCGAGCGTTTCCGCCGTGATGCCGGTGCTATCCGAGAGAAAGAAAACCGGGCATGGTTCGTCGTTGGCCATGACTCATTGTGCACCCGCGATTGCCGTGCCCGGAATCCAGCGAAACGCCCTGGTCCGCGCCCGAGGGTGCCCGGGGAGTTGCTCTGGTCGCATCGCTCGCAGCAGACTGAAGACCCGGGTTGCGACTGATTCGTCTGCCCGGTAGCTAAGGAACCCACATGACTGAACCGAACGACGCACGCGTCGGCCTCTATATCGACTTCGACAACATCGTCATCTCGCGCTATCAGCAACTGCACGGGCGCAATGCCTTCCAGCGAGACGGCATCCGCAATTTCGACCGGTCCAGCTCGGATGCCGACCCCGTCGTCGCCGCCAGGCTGAACGCCGCGACCGTCGATTTCAACGCGATCATTGATTTCGCCGCGTCCTTCGGCACTCTGGTCGTCAACCGCGCCTACGCGGACTGGTCCGTCCCCGTCAATGCGAGTTACCAACGCCAGCTCATGTCGCGCGCCGTCGACCTCACTCAGCTGTTCACCACGACCACGAGAGGGACCAAGAACGGTGCGGACATCCGTCTCGCCGTCGACGTGGTCGAAGACCTCTTCCGGCTGCCTGACCTCACCCACGTCATCATCATCGCCGGCGACTCCGATTACATCGCCCTGGCCCAGAAGTCCAAACGGCTCGGTCGCTTCGTCGTGGGCATCGGTGTCGCCGGGTCGACCAGCACCTCCCTCGCGGCCGCGTGCGACGAATTCGAGGACTATGACTCCCTGCCCGGGATTGCGAAGGTCACCCCCAGTGCGCCTGCGGCCGCGGTGACTGCGGAGAAGCCCCCGTCCGGCCGGAAGTCCGCCGCGCCCGCGGTGGTGGTTGCGCAACCCGAAACGACCCCGATCACGGCTCGCAATATGACGATGGTTCCGATGTTCTCGCACACCGAGGATTCACCATTCGACGAGCCGGAACCGGTCGAGGACATCGACCCGCAGACCATCGCGACGGAGCTCCTCGTGCGCGCCCTGCAGATCGGTCATGCCAAAGGCGACGACGACGAGTGGCTGAACACCGGCTCGGTCAAGAACCAGATGCGCCGGATGGACCCCTCGTTCAACGAGAAGCCGCTCGGCTTCCGCTCCTTCACCGATTTCCTCTCCTCCCGTGGCGATGTGGCCGAGCTGCAGGAGGATGGCCCCCATCGGCTGATCCGACTGCGCCCCGAGGCGGCCACCGCACGCTGAGCCGGCAGCTCGTGCGATCACGCTCCGAGCAGGACCAGCGCGTGGTAGACGACGTAGGCCGGCCAGACGATCGCCTGGAGCAGCCCGAGGATGACGCCCCAGAAGGAACCATCTGAGATGGAGACGAAGTAGATCGCGGCTCCGAGATACGCCAGCAGGAAGAAGAACCCCCACGGCCCCTCCCGCACAATCACACGTGCGCGACTGTCGGTCACCGTTCGATCCTCCACTTCGGTTTCCCGCCACCGCTGGGGTCACGACTTCCGTGACCCCACGGGGCCGGAGCTCGTCAGGGAACGGGTTCAGGCCCGCACCCGGACGCGGTGAACGTCAAACGTGCGTCGACCGGTGGGAGAGGTACTGGACGAGCCAGACGATGACGGCGATCACGGCAAGAACGAGTCCCACCCAGAGGAGGAAGTTCAGGGTTTCGATCAACCCACCGGTGATGAGGAGCGCGACGGCAATGACGGCGACGATGATGAGCAACACGTTCATTGTTCTTCCCTTCGTGGCGGATCAGGAATTCGGATCAGGAATCAGCGAATCGATCCCTCTCGCGCGTCTGTGGTCGTGCCGCGCGTTTCGCGATCATCATAGGACCGTTCGTCGAACTTGACGAGGGTGCTGAACTCAGCGGTCCTCGCCGGGGAGCGCGTCCGGATCAGGACCGACGAGATCGGGGTTCGACGGGGCTGCGGCTGGATCGAAGTCATCGTCGAGTTCCTCCGCGGGGCCGGTCGGAGGATCCTCCGGGTCTGGCCGGTCAACCTGTGGGGCGGCCTCAGGCTCAGCGTCAGTCGATTGAGGCGAACGCGGGGCCGATTCCTCGTCCTGCCCCGCGGGGACGGACTGGTCGGGGTGATCTGAATTTGTGGGCATGTGGGTCACCCTACTGGGAAATCGTGGTTGATCCATCAGACGATCACCGGTCGTTCCGCGCTCAGGGTGACCTCGACCTCCTCCTCGGTCAGGCCAGCTGGTAGCCGGCCGCGCTGACGGCCGATCCCACGGTGGCCCGGTCGAGAGCGGCAGTGCTGGTGACCCGCACGGTGGAGGCTCCGCCGTTGTTCAGCTCGACCGTGACGGCTTCCACCGAGTCGAGATCGCCGAGTGCCGTGACGACGCTGCCGACGCAGTGCTGGCAGGTCATCCCGGTCACGAGGAACTCTTCGGTGAGGCTGGACGGGGACGTGGTCGGGAAGGTCATGGGTTTCCTGTCGTTGTCGTGCGGTGGGCGGATGGTGCTGCTCGTGCCCTTGAAAGTATACCCCTGGGGGGTATACCGTGGCCGCATGGATCACGTTCACGATCACGCGGCGATGGATCATGCCGGCCATACGGCGACGGGCCACGCCGGGCCCGCGGGCCACGGCGACCATGTGGCCCGGTTCCGGCGCCTGTTCTGGGTGATGCTCGGCCTCACCGTGCCGGTTGTCGCCTTCAGTCACATGTTCGCCATGGTCCTGGGCTACTCCCGGCCCGACCTGCCCGGAATCCAGTGGGTCTCTCCCGTGCTGGGTACCGTCATGTACGTCTGGGGCGGGCAGCCCTTCCTCAGCGGGGCCGTCACGGAGTTCCGGGCACGCAAGCCCGGCATGATGCTCTTGATCGGGCTCGCGATCACGGTCGCGTTCGTCTCTTCCTGGGGGGCGAGTCTTGGCATCCTGGCCCCCGAACTCGATTTCTGGTGGGAGCTGGCGCTGCTGATCACGATCATGCTGCTGGGCCACTGGATCGAGATGCGTTCGCTCGCCCAGACTTCCACGGCGCTCGAATCGCTGGCCGCGCTGCTTCCCGATGAGGCGGAGCGGCTCGAGGGGGGCGAGGTGCAGGTGGTGGCTCCGACCGAGCTGCGCGTGGGTGACCTCGTGATCGTGCGCCCCGGGGGCCGGGTGCCGGCCGACGGGCAGGTCACCGAGGGCACCGCCGAGGTCGATGAGTCGATGATCACGGGCGAGTCGCGGTCGGTGCGCCGTGGGCCGGGCGACCCGGTCGTGGCGGGCACCGTGGCCACGGACACGGCACTGCGGGTGCGGGTCACCGCGGTGGGTGACGACACGGCCCTGGCCGGCATCCAGCGGCTCGTGGCGGAGGCGCAGGCATCGTCGTCCCATGCCCAGCGCCTCGCCGACCGGGCCGCCGGCTGGCTGTTCTGGTTCGCCCTCGGCACCGGGGTGCTCACCGCCGTCGTCTGGTCGGTGCTGCTCGGCGTGCCGGAGATCGCGGTCGTTCGCACCATGACCGTACTCGTGATCGCCTGCCCGCACGCGCTCGGGCTCGCCATCCCCCTGGTGGTCTCGATCGCCACCGAGCGGGCCGCCAAGGGCGGTGTGCTCGTGAAGGACCGGTTGGCTTTGGAGAGCATGCGCACGGTTGACGCGGTGCTATTCGACAAGACCGGCACCCTGACCACGGGCGCGCCCACGGTCACGCACCTCGCGGCGACGGATGCGGCGGGCGACCCGGCCGCGGATCCGGGGGCAGAAGGCGAGCTGCTCGCACTGGCGGCGGCCGTGGAAGCCGACAGCGAGCATCCGCTGGCCCGGGCCATCGTGGTGGCGGCCCGCGAACGCCGGGTGCGCGTGCCTCAGGCGACGGGGTTCCAGGCGTCCGCCGCGGTGGGCGTCACGGGCGCGGTCGACGGGCAGCAGGTGAGCGTCGGCGGCCCCGGACTGCTCCAGGGGCACGGTGCCCGGCCGCTGGCGGTGACCGAGTCGTGGGCCGCCGAGGGCGCCATCGTGCTGCACGTGCTCCGCGGAGACGCGGTGATCGGCGCGATCGGCCTGGCCGACGCCGTGCGGCCGGAATCACGGCAGGCCGTCGACGCGCTGCGCACGCTGGGCATCCAGGTCGTCATGATCACCGGCGACGCCGAGCCCGTGGCCCGGTCGGTCGCCGCGGAACTCGGCATCGACCGCGTGTTCGCCGGCGTGCGCCCGGAGCACAAGGCCGCGAAGGTCGCCGAGCTGCAGGCCGAAGGCCGGACGGTGGCCATGGTCGGCGACGGCGTCAATGACGCGCCCGCGCTGGCGCAGGCCGACGTCGGCATCGCCATCGGAGCCGGGACGGATGTGGCGATTGCCTCCGCGGGGGTCATCCTCGCCAGCGACGATCCGCGCTCGGTGCTCTCGGTGATCGAGCTGTCCCGGGCGAGCTATCGCAAGATGAGACAGAACCTGTGGTGGGCAGCGGGCTACAACCTGCTGGCCGTGCCGCTCGCGGCGGGCGTCCTGGCGCCGATCGGATTCGTGCTGCCGATGGAGGTCGGGGCGCTGCTCATGTCCGCGTCGACGGTGGTCGTCGCCCTGAACGCGCAGCTGCTGCGGCGGCTCGACCTGCGCCCGGAGAGCAGTGCTCTTTCCTTGACCGGATCCCGGGGCTAGTCTCTCGTCATGTCGGCGGAACCGGAGGATTACCGCGCCGCGCTGGAGCGGGCGAAGGACCATGCGCTGCACTGGCTCGCCTCGGTTCCCAGCCGTCCGGTGGGCCCGCGGGCCGACGCCGACACCCTCGCCGCGGGCTTCGCGGTGCCTCTGCCGCTGCAGCCGACGGACCCGGCGAAGGTGATTGACGAGCTGGCGCGGCTGGCCGAACCGGGACTGATGGCGATGCCCTCCGGTCGCTTCTTCGGCTGGGTGATCGGCGGCACGCTGCCGGCCGCTCTGGCCGCCGACTGGCTGGTCAGCGCGTGGGACCAGAATGCCGGCATGCGCTTCGCGACCCCGGCCACCGCGGCGGCCGAGGAGGCCGCCGGCGGCTGGATCCTCGACCTGCTGGGTCTGCCGGCCGGGGCCGACGTGGGCTTCACCACCGGGGCCACCATGGCGAACTTCGTGGGCCTGGCCGCAGGGCGGGGCCGCGTGCTCGCAGATGCCGGGTGGGACGAAGCCGCCGCCGGCCTGTCCGGTTCGCCGCGCGTCTCCGTCTACGTGGGCGAGGAACGCCACGTGGTGATCGACCTCGCCCTGCGCTACCTGGGCCTTGGCGCCCCGGTCGTCGTCGCCGCCGACGCCCAGGGCCGGATGCTCCCGGGCGCCCTGGCCGACGCGCTCGGCCGCAACACGGGCCCCGCGATCGTCTGTCTGCAGGCCGGCAACCTGCATTCGGGCGCCTTCGACCCGGTGGGCGAACTCACCGAACTCGCCCACCGGCACGGCGCCTGGGTGCACGTCGACGGCGCCTTCGGCCTCTGGGCCGCCGTCAGCCCGCGCTACCGCGAGCAGCTGGCGGGCCTCGACACCGCCGATTCCTGGGCCACCGACGCGCACAAGACACTCCAAGTGCCCTACGACTGCGGTATGGCGATCGTGGCCCGGCCCGCCGACGTGAGGAGCGCCTTCGGGGTGCACACGAGCTACCTGGTCGCCAACGAGACCGGCCCCGGCGACCCGTATGACAAGGTTCCCGAGCTGTCGCGCCGGGCGCGCGGCGTTCCGGTCTGGGCGGCGCTGCGCTCCCTGGGACGGTCCGGCACGGTGGCGCTGGTGGAACGGCTGGCCGATCAGGCCCGGGCCATCGCCGACGGGCTGGCGCGCATCCCCGGTGCCGAGGTGCGAAACGACGTGGTTTTCACCCAGGTCTGCGTCAGCTTCGGTGACGACGAGCGCACCCGCCGGGTCACCGAGGCGCTCCTCGCCGACGGGACCGCGTGGATGTCGGGGTCTCGCTGGCAGGGCCGCGACGTTCTGCGGGTCTCGGTGAGCAACTGGTCCACGGATGCCGAGGACGTCGCCGCAGCCGTGACCGCAGTCGAACGGGCCTGCGCGGTGGTGGAGCGCGACCGACCGGCGGAATATTCGAATTAAGGAATATGTACGGGCCTCCGGCGGAACGTGAAGATTCCGTGGAGACGCCGGTCGTAAGATCGAGGCAACAAGGATTGTCATGGGTTGCCGGTTGCGCCGGATTCACCGGCAACTGGAGGAATACACAGTGCTCTCTCAACCACGGGTCGTCATCGTCGGCGGCGGAATCAGCGGATTGGCGACAGCACACTACCTGCACCGCCGGCTTGGCGACGGGATGCAACTCACCGTGGTCGAGGGCGAAGCGCGGCTGGGAGGAAAAATCTCCACCGAGCGGTTCGGCGGGCATCTCGTCGATGTCGGACCTGACGCGCTGATGGTGCGGGCGCCCGTGGCGGCCGCCCTCATCGAGGATCTCGGGCTCGGCGACCTCGTCGTGGCCCCGGCCGGGTCCGGCGCCCGGATCTGGTCGCGCGGCCGACTGCGTCGCCTCCCGGCCGGCACCCTGTTCGGCATCCCCGACCGGCTGCTTCCCTTGCTGAAATCCCGCCTGCTGTCGCCGCTCGGCATGGCCCGCGCAGCCCTGGACCTGGTGAAGGCGGCTCCGGCTGCGCTGCCCGACGACCCCACGATCGCCGAACTCGTACGACCGCGAATGGGCGCGCAGGTGTTCGACCGGCTCGTCGACCCGCTGCTCGGAGGTGTGCACGCCGGCCGGGCAGACGAGCTCAGCGCCCGCAGCACCGCACCCGATATCGAAGCGCTCGCCCGGGCCAACCGCAGCCTCTACCTCGGCCTGCGTCGACGGCGCAGGAACGCCCCCGTCCGGCCGCCCGGCACCGCCGGGGGCGCGGTCCTCGTCACGCTCCGTGGAGGGCTGGAACGGTTGATCGACGCTCTGGCCGCCCGAGTCGTGGGCGATGATGTGCGCCTCGGCAAACCTGCCGTCTCGGTGTCGCGCACAGCCGGTGGCTACGCGGTGGAACTGAGCGATGGCACAGTCCTCGAGGCGGACTCGGTGGTGCTCGCGACGCCCGCGTTCGTCGCGGCGGACATGGTGCGGGGGGAGGCCCCCGACCTGGCCGCCGCGCTGGCCGGTATCCCCTACGTCGATGCCGCCACGATCTGCCTGGCGTACCCGCGCTCGTCCGTCGGCCACGATCTCGACGGCACGGGCTTCCTGGTGCCGCCGGAGGAAGGCAAACTCATCGTCGGCTGCACCTGGTCCAGCGCCAAGTGGCCGCACCTGGCCGATGACAGCACCGTGCTCATCCGTTGCATGGTGGGCCGGCGTCGCGACCAGCGTTGGTTGGACCTCGACGAGGACACCCTGGTCAGCCAGGTTCACGCCGAGCTCGTGGAAGCCATGGGTCTGACCGGTCGCCCGACCGAGCAGCACGTCGAACGCTGGATGCAGGGGATGCCGCAGTACATCGTCGGCCATCAGGGTCGGCTCGTCGCCGCGGAGGAGGCTCTGGGCCGGCTTCCGGGGCTCTACCTGACCGGTTCCGCGTACCGCGGGGTCGGGCTGGCCAGCTGTGTGGCCGATGCCGAGCGCACCGCCGACAAGCTTGTGCAGCTTCTGAACGATGCGCGCCCCGCAAGCGAGGTGCTCGCATGAGCGACATCAGCATCCCGCTCGGGCACACGGCTGTGCTGCCCACCCTGCCTGCAGCCCGACGCGGGCCTGGACCGGACTACGCGAAGCGGCCCATGCTCGTGTTCTGGGAGACCACCCGCGCCTGCGCGCTCGCCTGCAAGCACTGCCGGGCCAGCGCGACCATGGCGGCCCTCCCGGGCGAGCTCACGACGGTTCAGGGCAAGGAGCTGATCGACCAGGTGGCCGGCTTCGGTCGTCCGTACCCGATCCTGGTGCTCACCGGCGGCGACTGCCTGATGCGGCCCGACCTGTTCGAGCTCGTCGACGACGCCACCGGACTCGGCCTGCCGACGGCCCTCTCGCCGTCGGTCACGCCGACCC
>DATISQ010000074.1:0-2887 GCA_035581905.1 Cryobacterium sp. | reverse complement strand
ATCCACCCAGACCGGGTGCGCCGGGCTCTCCCCGTCACCGCGGTTGCCTGCCCCGGTGGAGTCGCCCATCAGGAACGTCTGCCCGGGAATGGTGACCTGGCCGAGCGGATGCCGGCCGTTCGCCGGCACGGATGCGGTCACGGGCACGGGCACGGACCCGGTGCCGGGCGGTGGATGCGCCGACGCGGACCGACCGGCATCGCCGGGAGCCGGGTCGGCCCGGCCCGGCGCACAACACCGGCCGGGCGGCTCCGGGGAGGCCTCCCGGCCGGGTTCGCCCGTGTTGCTCAGGGCCGTGTTGCTGAGTGAGCCGTCGGCCATGGCTCAGTGCGTGTCGAGCTCCGCGGCAGCCGCAGTGAGCTGGGTCTCGAGGTCGGAGGCGTCGACCTCGAGCTTGCGCTCGGTGCGCTTCGCCGCCCGCAGCCCGGCCTTGTCCAGCTCGTCGGCGATGCGGTTTTTGCCGAGCACGATGAGGGCAGCCTGTCCCTCGTCGAGCAGGTCGCCCAGGTCCTTCACGTCGGAGCGGGACAGGCCCCGGGTGAAGTGGCCGATGATTCCGCCGGTCGCGCCGCCGACGGCGGCCATTCCGAGGATCGACGGCGGGAAGAGCAGGCCGACGACTGCGCCGGCGGCGACACCCGTCCACCCGGCGTGTTCGCTTCCGGCCCGGCTGATCTTGATGTCTCCGTCGGCATCCTTGGTCGCGATCCCGGCATCGAAGGTTCCGATGATCTTCGCATCGTGCAGATCGCGCACGATGGACAGGTCGTCGCGGGCGATCTCGGGATCGTCATAGACGCCGAGGAAGAGGAAGACCGGCTCTTGTTCTTTGGACACGTTTCAAACCTCCGTCAGTGAGCATGGGTTGGGGACCGTTCAGGGAGCTTTCGCTGGGACGGGAGGGTTGCCTCGCCGAAGCCGATGGCGTATCCCGGAAGATCGCTACGGACAGTACTCAGGCTCCCCGGCACTGTCAACCGTTTCCGAGCCGCTAAAGACCGCGGGCCCTGGTCGTGAGCGTGGCGTACTCGTCCGTCGTGATCGAGCCCTCGTCGAGCAGCTTCTGGGCCTTCGCGATCTCGTCGACGGACCCCATGCTCGCGGCGGAGCGGGCGGCGTTCCGGGAGGCCGAGGCATCCGTCGCCGGCACTGTCTGGTCCCGGTGAGAGCCACGCGTGCCGAGGTAGACGAGCGCGGTGATGACGGGCACGAACACGAGGAACAGCACCCAGATCGCCTTCGCCCAGCCCGGGAGCCCCCGGTCGCGGAAAATGTCGGCCAGCACGGTGAACAGCACGGTGAGATAGGCGATGAACACGTAGCTCCAGAAGAAGAGCCAGATGATGTCCCAAATGTCCATGGGCGTCCTCCTTGACGTGGAAGTCGTTGTCGGGCAGATGATAGCGCGCCTCGCGGCGCGCTCCCAGTTCACCCGCACCGGGTGACGCGGCGCTCTCGGGCTCTGGCACAGCCGGGCGTCCCTCGCGGGAGGCGCGGATCCGAGAAACGCGTCGAATGACATTCCTCAAGATCTCGAGGGTTTATCAGCTTCCGGTAGCCGTTGGCACCGGAGCGCGGCATGATCACACCACCCAGCTCCTCCGGGTGTGTCCGTGCAGGTTAGGTGCGGCTCCTGAGGCCGCGAGAGAAGGGGTAAATTTCATGAGGAAAGCGATATGGCTCAGTTTGGGCGCGCTTGCTGTCACGGGAGCGCTCGCGCTCTCGGCTGGACCGGCGATGGCCGTCGCGCCCAGCGCGAAGATGCCGACGGCGTACACCTGCACCGGCGGTGCGATTCCGTCGGGGAACTACGCAAGCATCACCGTTACGGGCGCGTGCGATGTGCCTGCCGCTGCCACGATCAGCGTCGTCGGCAACGTGAACATCGCCGCGGGTGCCGTGCTGGACGCGCAAAGCGCACCGTCGACGATCACCATCGGGCGCAACGTCATCGGGGCTCCGGGCTCGCTCGTCGGTCTGGGGTGCCAGCCGCCCTCGTACACGGGCAACTCGGCGCACCCGTGCACCGTCGATCCGGAGGGTCATTCCACCATCACCGTCGGCGGGAACATCACGGTCACCGACGCGGTCGCCGTTCTGCTGAACGGAATCACCGTCCAGGGGAACGTCACGCTCACCGGTGGGGGTTCCGAGATTCCGTGGTCGATCAAGAACAACACGGTCAGCGGCAACCTCACGGTCACCGGGCAGGAGACCGAGTGGCTGGGCGTGCTGTTCAACAAGATCGACAAGAACGTCACTCTGACGAACATCGCGTTGAGTGACCCCCACCCGGGCGCCCCCGGCGTCTACATTGTTCGCAATACGATCGGGCGGAACCTCACCTGCACGGGGCTGACCCCGGGAGTGTCCGGAGGCTTCGTGCCCGGCAGCGTCAACGTCGTCGGCCGCAACGCGAACGGTCAGTGCGCAGCCCTGATCTGATCCCGTTCGCACCGCGTCCGTCTGCCACCCGGGCCTACTCAGGTGGCAGACGGGCCGTGGTCAGGGGGCCATCTCTCCTCCCTGCGGATCAGGCTCCGCGCGCTGCTACTCGGCGGCGTGGGCCTCGAGGAACTCGTAGACCTCGGTGTCGTCGACGCCGGGGAAGGTGCCGCTGGGCAGCGGCGACAGCACGTGCGCGTGCAGGCGGGCGCTCGGCCAGGCCTTGCCGGCCCAGCGGGCGGAGACCTCCGACGCCGGGCGGCGGCAGCAGGACTCGTCCGGGCAGCGGGAGACCGCCCGTTGCGTGGTCTCCCGGCCGCGGAACCACTTGGCCTGCACGAAGGGCACGCCGACGCTGATCGAGAACTCGCCGGCATCCGTCGCCCCGGTCTGGGTGGCGCACCAGAAGGTGCCGGCGGGCGTGTCGGTGTACTGGTAGAAC
>DATISQ010000073.1:0-6094 GCA_035581905.1 Cryobacterium sp. | reverse complement strand
CGTGCGGCCCGGCCCCATGCGGCCCGGCCCCGCGCGGCCCGGCCCCGTGCGGCCCGGCCCTGCCCGTGCGGCCCAGTGCTGCCCGCCCCGGATCAGGCCGGCGTCGCCGGGAGGTCGAAGTAGAGGTGGGCGTGGGCGCGGCATCCGTCGTTGAAAGCGGCGCCGCACGACGGGCAGGCCGTCGCCGCGCGGTAGTCGGCGATCGACAGTGTGCCGCGGCAGGCTCCGCAGAGGATCGCGTGCTCGGTCCAGCGGTTTGCCGGCCAGAGCCGGGCGGCATGGGTTTCGCCGGCGGAGTGGCACTGGTGGCAGGGGTAGAAGCGCCCGCAGCAGAAGAACTTGATCGCCACGATGTCGGCGGCGGACCGGTAGTGCACGCAGCGGGTCTGGGCGTCGACGGTCTGTCCGTGGATCTGCATGGTGGTCCTTCGCGCGAGGGGCGAACGCGGCTGCCCGCGGGGGTGGGCGCGTGTCGGGGGCGGCGGTGCGGCATCCGTTTGCGGTGTTAACGACACCGAGTTCGCCACTTCCGGTCGACGTCGACAGGTGTGCCTGCCGATCTCGACCGGAAGTGGCGAACTCGAGGGGGAGCCGGGGTGACACCCGGGCTCCGGGGTGGAGCCGGGACGCCTCGCGACGTCCCGGGCCCGGGGCTACTCGCCGGTGACCTGCGCGGTGACGAAGGCCTCGAAGGCGGCCGGGTCGTCGAGGGCGCCGGGGTAGGACACCCCGTTGACGAGCACGGTGGGCGTGCCCTTGATCTGCTCGATGTCGGCGTTGGGGATCGGGCCGTCGAGGGCGCGCTGGGTGGCGTCGTCGACCCAGGAGGCGAACGTGTTCTCCGTGATGCAGGTGGCGACCTTCTCATCGGTGACGCCCGCATTGTTGGACAGGGTGACCAGGTCTTCGTTGGTCAGGCCTTCGGTGTTCTCCGCCGGCTGGTTCGCGAACAGGGCCGCGTTCATGGCGAGCACGTTCTCCGGCTCGTAGTTGGCGACGCACGCGATTGACGCGGCGGCCCGGGTCGGGTACTTGCTGCCGGCCGAGGCCTGGTCGAGGATCGAGATCGGGTGCAGCTCGAGCGTGGCGGTGCCGGCGGCGACCCAACCGGCGATCTGCTCGCCGTTCGTGATCTCGAACTGGCCGCAGAAGGGGCAGAGGTAGTCGGCGTAGACCACGATGTTGGCGGTGTCGCCGAGCGTGCTCGGGTCGGTGGCGATGGGGTCCTCGTCAGCGGTCAGCGCTGCGGTCTCAACCGGGACGATGTTGGTTCCGTCGCCGGTGAGCAGCACGCCGTCGCTGGCCATGTTGAGCGGGCCCGGTGTGGCGGGACCCTGGCTGCCGACCACGACGAGGGCCACGATCACAGCGGCGGCGATCAGGCCGGCACCGATGCCGCCGCGCAACAGCCAACGGTTGCGCTTCTCCTTCTTCTGCTGTTCCTCGCGGAGCTGGCGGGCGCTTTCACGCGCCATCTCGCGGCGATCCTTCTTCGGGGGGACAGGCTTGCCGTAGACATTGCTCATGAACTTCATGCACCGTTTCGTTGCGACTGGCAGATGGTTCCAAGGTTAGAGGGTCCGTCTCCGGGAGAGGTACAGCGCGGCTGTGAGGGGGCTGTGAGCGCGGTTCGGCGTGGCCCGGGCCGTACGTTCGAGGGGGCGCGCCCGGCGGGCGGCGACACCGCGCATCCGTTTCACTCTCCTGAGTCAGCCCCCGGGGGGACAGCTGACTCTCCGGACCCCGTCCGGTGCACGATCGGGCGGATTCCTGCAACTTCCGCGGCGTTCGCCGAATGGGGGAATAGGGTCCGGCGTGGTTGCCTTGTCTGTGAGAGCGGTTCCGTGTTCCGCTGCTGGTACTGACGCCCGTGATGCGGTGCCTCCACCGAACGTCAAACCAGCACGCCTCAGCTCCATCGGGCTTGCCCCATCGATACCGAGGATCAACACTTTCGTGACTACCGCCGCCATCACCGTCATCACAGCCGCCGACCTGAGGTCGGTCGCGAAGCATCCCGGCGACGCGCTTTCCCGCGGCCAGCGCCTGGTCTACATCCTCGTGCTCGGGGCGCTCACGGCGCTCGGACCGTTCACGGTCGACCTGTACCTGCCCGCGTTCCCGACCCTGGAGAGCGAGTTCGGCGTCTCGGCGGCGGCCATCCAGCTGACCCTCACCGGCACCATGATCGGATTCGGCTTCGGCCAGCTCGTCGTCGTGCCGTGGAGTGACAAGGTCGGCCGCCGCCTGCCGCTGATGCTCGCGACCGGCTTCCACATCCTGGCGAGCGTGGGCGCCGCCCTGTCCCAGGACCTCGTCTGGCTTGCGGTTGTCCGTCTGCTGCAGGGCTTCGGCGCCGCGGCCGGCGCGGTCGTGGCCCTGGCGATGGTGCGCGACCTGTTCGGCGGCAAGCCGCTCGTGAAGATGCTCTCCCGGCTCGCACTGATCAGCGGCCTGGCCCCGGTGCTGGCCCCGGTCATCGGTTCGCAGCTGCTGCTCGTGATGACCTTGCGCGGCATCTTCTGGGTGCTCGCCGCGTACGGCGCGGTCGTGATCCTGGCCGTCGCGTTCTGGATCGTCGAGACGCTCCCGGATGCCGAACGCCACATCAGGGGGCACAGTTCCCTCCGCCAGCGCTACCGTTCGGTGCTCAGCGACCGGGTTTTCGTGGGCGTCGCGATCATCGGCGCGATGTCGTTCACCGGCCTGTTCTCGTACCTCTCGTCGTCGTCGTTCCTGTTCCAGGACGTGTACGGATTCAGCCCGCAGCAGTACGGCGTGCTTTTCGCCGTGAACTCGCTCGGCGTCATCACCGGCGTTCAGTTGAGCTCGCGTCTGATGCACCGTTTCAACGTCGGACCGCAGTGGATCATCTCGGTGTCCACCGTGGTGCTCCTGATCACGGCCGCCGCCATCGTGCTGCTCGATCTCGCGGGGGCCGGGCTGTGGGGCACCCTGGTGCCGCTGTGGTTCTTCATCGCGGCCTTCGGATTCACGATGCCCAGCGTTCAGGTGATCGCGCTCGCCGCGCACGCGCATGAGGCCGGAACCGCCGCGTCGCTGCTCGGCGCCGCGAACTTCGGCATCGCCGGCCTGATCTCCCCGATCGTCGGCGTTCTCGGCGTCGGAACCGCGGTTCCGATGGGCGCCGTGATGGGCACCACCGCCGTGGTGTCGATCCTGGCTCTCTGGTTCATCGTGCGCCCCCGGTCGGTGCCCGCCCTGGAGCACTGACGCCGGGCGGATGCCGGGTGCCGGCATCCGTCACCGCGTCCCACCGCGGCCCGCCGCGGTGAGTGTCGCCGAAGCGGACAAGTGTTGCCGGTGCGCGGGCAACAGTTGTCCGCACCGGCAACGGACAGGGCGAGACGTGAGCTCCGGCCGGGCATCCGGTGGCGGGCAGGCCCCGCAGCACCGATCTAGCATGGAGAAATGATGAGCGAGCGCGCCCCCGAGACCGCGGCCACCCCCGCCACCCGGCGCATCGCCCGCCGCTGGCCTCTGGTCAGCGGGGCCGCGGCGCTGTTGCTGGCCGTGGCGCTCGGCACCCTGATCGTGCTGCGCGGCAACGGGCGTCCGCTGAAGATCGACGCCGAGTGGATGGACGAGATCCTCGAGCATCGGGCGCCCGTCTGGGAGTACCTCTCGCTCACGATGAACTACCTCGGCGCGGGCATCGCCGGCGTGATCGTCATTCCGGTGCTGATCCTGCTGTTCCTGCTGCTGCTGAAACGTCCGTGGGTGGCCGGGTACTACATCGTCGCCACGATCGTGAGCTCCGGGCTGGTGCAGGTGCTGAAGTCCCTGTTCGGTCGGGCGAGGCCGGAAGACATGCTGGTCGTGTCCGATTTCGGTTCGTTCCCGTCCGGCCACGTGGCCAATGCGGCGACCATGGCCGTGTGCCTGGGCATCATCTTCCCGCGGGTCTGGGTCTGGCTGGCCGGCGCCCTGTACACGGTGCTGATGATGGTCAGCCGCACCTACCTGGGCGCACACTGGCTGACGGACACGATCGGCGGGCTGCTGCTCGGCGCGGCCGTCGCCGTGCTGCTGTGGGCCCCGGTCGCCGCGAAGCTCCAGGGGGAGCGCGAACTGGCGGCGCAGCATCCGTCGCCCTTGCGAATTCGACGGAAAAACACCGCCTAGAGCACTGAATCGGGGCAGAATCGCCCGTTTTCCTCAAAATCTCCGTCGAATTGGTCCGGTGCGACGCGCGGGGCTGACAGCGACGGATGCCCCGGGGTAGCGTCCAAGCATGAGAATCCTCCTTGTCGGGGCGGGCGGCGTCGGAGACGCGTTCGCGAAGATCATCGCCAGGCGCACGTTCTTCGAGCACGTGGTCGTGTGCGACTACGACCTCGCGCGGGCGGAGCGCACGATCGTCACGATCGGGCTGAAGCACGGGCACGAGGTGGCAGCCCGGTTCACCGCCGAGCAGATCGACGCGGGCGACCCGGACGTGGTCGCCGCCGTCGCCCGGAAGCACGGCGCCACCCATGTGATGAACGCGGTCGAGCCGAAGTTCGTGCCCACCGTGTTCGCCGGGGCGCTCGCCGCCGGCTGCGACTACCTCGACATGGCCGCGAGCCTGTCCGAGCCGCACCCCACCGACCCGTACCGCCAGACCGGGGTCATGCTCGGCGACGACCAGTTCGCGCAGTCCGCCGACTGGGAGACCGCCGGCCGCCTCGCCCTGGTCGGCATGGGCGTCGAGCCGGGGCTCTCGGATGTCTTCGCCCGCTACGCCTCCGACCACCTGTTCCGGCAGATCGAGGAGCTCGGCACGCGGGACGGCGCCAACCTGGTCGTGCGCGACGACGCCGGGAACGAGATCTTCGCGCCCTCGTTCAGCATCTGGACCACGATCGAGGAGTGCCTGAACCCGCCGCTGATCTTCGAGAAGGACCGTGGCTGGTTCACCACCGCGCCCTTCAGCGAACCGGAGATGTTCGACTTTCCGGAGGGCATCGGCCGGGTCGAGTGCGTGAACGTGGAGCACGAGGAGGTCGTGCTGATGCCGCGCTGGCTCGACGCGAAACGGGTCACCTTCAAGTACGGCCTCGGCGAGGAGTTCATCGGCGTGCTGAAGACGCTGCACCTGCTCGGCCTCGACCGCGTCGACCCGGTGCGGGTGCGGAGCGGGTCCGGCCCGGCACTGGTCGCCCCGCGCGACGTGGTGGCCGCCTGCCTGCCCGACCCGGCCACGATCGGCCCACGGATGACCGGCAAAACCTGCGCGGGCGTCTGGGTCACCGGCACCGGCCTCGACGACCGGCCGCGCGAGGTCTACCTGTACCACGTGGCCGACAACGAGTGGACGATGCGCGAGTACGACACCCAGTGCGTGGTCTGGCAGACCGCCCTCAACCCGGTGATCGCGCTGGAACTGCTGGCCGCCGGCGCCTGGGGCGGCATCGGCGTGCTCGGCCCGGAGGCCTTCGACGCGAAGGCGTTCCTCGACCTGATGAGCGCGCCCGAATCCGAGGGCGGCTACGGCCAGCCCTGGGGGATGGAGGACCGGCTGGCGCCCTCACGCGCGCCGGCGCCGGATGCGAGATGATGCTCTGACTGAACGCGCAACATCCGTCGGAACGAAAGCGGTGCGGGAATGATCAATGGTGACGTCTCCTTCTGGTGGAACCAGCTCGGCCGGCCGGCCCCGCGGGGCCCCTTGCCCGGGCCGACTCAGGCCGATGTGTGCATCGTGGGCGCCGGGTACACCGGGCTGTGGACGGCGTACTACCTGAAGAAGGCGGCCCCAGGGCTGCGGATCGTGATCGTGGAGCAGCGTTTCGCGGGCTACGGCGCGTCGGGGCGGAACGGCGGCTGGCTGACCAACTCGGTCACCGGCGGCCGTGAGCAGTACGTGAAATCGCACGGGCGCGACGCGGCGGCCCGGTTCCAGACCGGAATGAACGAGACCGTCGACGAGGTGATCCGGGTGGCCGCGGCGGAGGGCATCGACGCCGACATCGTCAAGGGCGGCGAGTTCACCGTGGCCTACGACCAGCCGCAGCAACGGCGCCTCGAGGCATCCGCCCGGTCGGAGCAGGCCTGGGACATGACGGATGTCGAACTCCTCTCCCCGGCGGCG
>DATISQ010000072.1:0-7078 GCA_035581905.1 Cryobacterium sp. | reverse complement strand
GGACTACATCTTCAGCATCATCAAGACGTTCCGCGCCCGCGGCAGCCGGTTCGTCTTCCCCGACCGCAAGCAGATCACGATGACCGTGCCCTTCATGCGCGCGTACACCGAGCTGCTGGTGTCGACCTGCCACCGGCGCGGCGCGCATGCCATCGGCGGAATGAGCGCGTTCATCCCGAACCGACGCGACCCGGAGGTCACCCGGCGTGCCCTCGAGGCGGTCGCCGCCGACAAGAAGCGCGAGGCCGCGGATGGCTTCGACGGAACCTGGGTGGCGCACCCGGACCTCATCCCGACGGCGCAGGCCGAGTTCGATCAGGCGCTCGGCGACAAGCCGAACCAGCTGCACCGCACCCGCGACGAGGTGAGCGTCTCGGCCGCCGAGCTGCTCGACGTGGAGTCCGTCGGCGGGCAGATCACCGCGGCCGGCGTGCACGACAACATCAAGATCGGGTTGCGCTACATCGAGTCCTGGCTGCGCGGCGTCGGGGCGGCCGCCATCGACAACCTGATGGAGGACGCCGCGACCGCGGAGATCTCTCGCTCGCAGCTCTGGCAGTGGATCCACCACAACTCGATCACCGCCGAGGGCATCCGGATCGACGAAAACTGGGTCGAGGAGCAGCTCGTCGACGTGTACGAGGCGCTGGACCGCACGCCCGGGGACCGGTTCGACGACGCGCTCGAGGTGTTCCGGGCATCCGCGCTCGAGCCCGAGTTCCCGACGTTCCTGACCGTCGGCGCCTACGCCCGCTACCTGTAACCCCCGTCGCGAGAGCGCACAATATGCCTTCAGCGCTGCTGAGGGGGCATATCCTGCGCTCTCGCATGGGATGTGGTGGGGTGTGCGGCGTGGATAGGGTGGGTGGGTGATCGAGATTCGCACGGCGACGGCGACGGATGCCGCGGCGCTGGCCGAGCTGGCCGCCGCCACCTTCGCGCTCGCCTGCCCGCCGCACACCTCGGCCGAATCGATCGCCGCGTTCCTCGGCGCCGTGCTGGCGGAGGGCAACTTCGATGCCTACCTGGCCGACCCGGACCGGCTGATCCTCGTGGCCGAGGAGGATGGCGGCATGCTCGGCTACACGATGCTGGTGTTCGCCGAGCCCGCCGACGACGATGCGCGGGCGGCCGCCACGATCCGTCCCACCGCGGAGCTGAGCAAGTGCTACCTGCGCGCCGAGACCCACGGGCGCGGGGTGGCGACGGAACTGATGACGGCGACGCTCGACGCGGCCCGGGCGCGCGGCGCGGCCGGCAGCTGGCTCGGCGTGAACCAGGAGAACGCGCGGGCCATCCGCTTCTACCAGAAGAACGGATTCACGACGGTCGGCGAGAAGCGCTTCCTGGTGGGCGGCCGGTACGAAGACGACTTCGTGCTGGAGCGGGCGCTCTAAACGATCCCGGCGCCGTATCCGGTCTCCGTCCCGGCCGCGGCGGCCGCGCGGGCCGCGATCGCCTGCTCCTTCATTCCCTTGATCTGCTGGTAGGCGCCGAGGGCCGCCCGTCTCGACTCGCCCAGGTCCACGATCGGGGCCGGGTAGGCACCCGTGCCCCACTCGGGCACGTTCTGACGGATGTACTCCCCGTGAGGGTCGAACTTCTTCGCCTGCAGCTCCGGGTTGAAGACCCGGAAATAGGGGGCGGCATCGGCGCCGGAACCGGCCACCCACTGCCAGCCGAACGGGTTGCTGGCGGCGTCGGCGTCGACGAGGGTGTCCCAGAACCACTGCTCGCCGAGCCGCCAGTCGATCAGGAGGTTCTTGATCAGGAACGACGCCGTCACCATGCGCACGCGGTTGTGCATGCTGCCCGTGCGCCACAGTTCACGCATCCCGGCGTCGACGAGCGCGATTCCGGTGCGGCCCTGCTGCCAGGCCTCGAGGGCGCGCTCATCGAGCCGCGGCCAGGGGAACGCGTCGAACTCAGGCCGCAGATTGACGGTCGCCAGGGTGGGGTTGTTGAACAGCACGTGGTAGCTGAACTCCCGCCAGCCGACCTCGGTGAGGAACCGGGTCGCACTGGACTGGGCGGGGCCGGTGAGGCCGATCCGGGCCCGCTCGGTCGCATGCCAGATCTGGAATGGACTGATCTCGCCCCAGCGCAGGTGCGGCGAGAGCCGCGAGGTGACGGCCTGGGCCGGCTCGTCGCGCTCGTCGCCGTACCGGCTGAGGGACTCCGTGAGGAACGTCTCGAGCAGACGATGAGCCGATGCCTCGCCGGGCTGCCAGGCGTCACGCAGCCCGGCCGCCCAGTCGGGCCGGGTCGGCAGGAGCGCCCAGTCGTCGAGCAGGTCGGAGGGGATCTCGCCGGGGAGTCCGGGGATCGCCTCGGGCGCGGGATGGGGTGCGCGCGGCGGCGGGCCGGCCGTGCACGCCCGCCAGAATGGGGTGAACACCGAGTAGGTGCCGCCCTGGCCGGTCTGGATCGTCCACGGCTCGAACAGGAGCGAGCCGGCGAAGCTGCGGACGTCCGTGCCGCCCGCGGTGAGGCCCGACTTGATCAGGGTGTCCACCTCGCGTTCGGCGGCGCCGTACCGCCGGTTCCAGAACACGGCGTCGGCGCCGACGGATGCCGCGAGCGGCGCGATCACACCCTCCGCCGCCCCCCGGCGCAGGACCAACCGGCCGCCGAGGCGTTCCAGCGAGTCGGCCAGCGCGGTCAGGCTCCCGTGAAGCCACCACCGGGCCGCGCCGCCGAGCGGCCGGATCCCGGGGGACTCCTCGTCCAGCACGTACACGGCCACGATCGGCTTGCCGCGTTCGAGCGCGGCCTGCAGGGCGGGGTTGTCCGCGAGGCGCAGATCGTCGCGGAACCAGACCAGGGACGGGCCGTCGCCGCTCACGCGCGGGGCCCGGCGGAGTCAGAGGCCACGCCGACGGCACCGGCGGCGCCCGGGGCATCCGTCACCTGCAGCACGATCTTCCCGCGCGTGTGCCCCTCCTCGATCAGGCGGTGTGCGGCCGCTCCCTCGCTGAGCGGGAACACCCGGTCCACGTGCACCCGCACGACGCCGTCGTCGATCAGCTCGGTGATGAAGTCGAGGGTGTGCCCGGAGGGCGCGACCTTGAAACCGGTGGCACGGATGCCCGCGGCCGCGGCCTCCGCCGCCATGGTCGGCCAGCTGCCGGTCGGCGCGTTCACCAGGATTCCGCCGGGGCGCAGCACGCCGAGCGACCGGGTGCCGGTGTTGTCGTGCACATTGCCGACGAGGTCGATCACCGCGTCCAGATCGGAGAGCACGTCGTCGAACCGGGTCTGCGTGTGGTCGATCACCTCGTCGGCGCCGAGCTCCCGCAGGAAATCGAGGTTGCGGGTCGACCCGGTGGCGGTCACGTGCGCGCCGAAGGCCTTGGCGAACTGCACGGCGAAATGACCGACCCCGCCGCTGCCGGCGTGGATGAGCATCCGTTGCCCGGGGGCGGCCGCGGCCAGTTCCACGACCATGCCCCACGCGGTGAGCGCCGCCACCGGCACGGCGGCCGCTTCGACGTGGCTGAGTCGCACGGGTTTGCGGGTGACGTTCAGGCTCGAGACGGTCACCAGTTCGGCATAGCTGCCGGGGGTGCGGGGCACGCGCGCGATGCCGAAGACCTCGTCGCCGGGCTGCAGCGGGAACGCCTGGTAGGGAGCGCTGACCACGATGCCGCTGAAATCGAGTCCGAGCACGGCCGGGTAGGCGGGGATGGCCTTCGTGACGCCCCCGCCGGCCCTGGTCTTGGCATCGATCGGGTTGACGCCGGCGGCCACGACCCGCACGAGGAGCTCGTCGAACACCGCGATCGGGGCATCGACCTCGGCCAGGTGCAACTCGTCGGCCGGGCCGGGGCGATCGATCACCAGGGCGCGCATGGTCGGTGGCTGATTCGTGGCATGTCCCATCTGCCCATTCTCCCTCGTGCGAGTCGCGGCGGGCACACCGCTGTGCCTCGATCTGGGGGTGCCCGTCGGATCAATTGGCAGCGGCCGGTACTGGCCCGAAGGGGGTCCGGGAGCATAGTCTGTCCTCATAAAGGGGGACCGGCCCCCGGTGTGTGGGAAGCGACCCCCGTTTCCCGCCCTTCGGTCTCTCCTGGGTTCGGCCATCCCTGCCGAGCCAGCTCTCAGCCCGGCTCGTCTGAAGAGAAGTCGTACCGCACCCGAAGCGGCACGAACTCGTGTGTGAGGAGCCGGTGTACCACGCCGAGGGGAAAGTCGCCTGCACTACCCGGCATGCGGCTTTCTCGCCGGCGGGGGTCCCGAGGTGGTCTGCTGGTTGAGCAGGGCGATCAGGTTGTTGGCGTACCCCACCAGGATCGCGATCTGGTCTTCGTCACGGTCGATCCAGCGGCATTCGGGTTCGGCGTTCACGGGCACGAAGTCCCGGTGCTGCTCCCAGACGAGCAGGGTGCGCTCCGCCCCGAGCACGTACTGCTGCCACCACACCTGACGCAGGTACGAGCGCGGGATGCTGCGCCACGCCTTGCTCGTCGTCTTGATCTCCGCCAGTTCGAGACCGCCGGCACCCGGGCCCGAGCCGGTGCCGACGCCGTCCGGCGTGGCCAGGTGCCGTCGGTGGTCGGCCGCGTGGAACAGGGCGGTGCTGGGCGCGATGCCGTAGCGGCCGAGCACCCAGGCCGCGATCTCCGGTTCCCGGGCGCGCCCGTGGTCCGTGAAGCTGTTGCCGGTGAAGCTGCTGCCGTTGAGCTTGTCGTGGACCGCGTTCTGCAGCGATTTGGGGGTGGCCAGCTTGGCGACATCCGTGGCCGTGATCCCCTGGGCCCGGGCCCGCAGCCACGCCACCCGGTCGGTGGAATCGGCGACGATGCGCCGAAGGTGCGACGCGGCGAGCGGAGGCGCCGCCGGCAGGGCGCCGGGGGGCGACGGATGCTCCTCCTGATCGAACAAGGAGAGCATCTGGTTCATCACCGTTCCATTCTGCCTGTTCGGTGGGCCTGCCCCTGCCGGCGCCCTGGTGCGGTGCGGGATGGGAATCCGGGTGGGGACGCCACCGTCCCCGCAGAGCTCCCGGTGGGATGTTTTTTTCGGCGGCACTCAGCCGGGGGTCACTCGCTTTGGGGGTACAGATCGGGGACGCCCTCTGATGCGGGTGCATAAGCTTGTCCTCATAAAGGGGGACCGGCCGGGGGGACTGGCCACGGGCACGCCGCCGCCTGGCAGGCACAAAGCCCGATCACGTACGAGACGCGCCCCGCACGCCGAGCCCGGCGGCGAGCGCGAATTCAGGGCCCCGGCCTCGGCGCCGGCCGCTTTTCGTCGTGCCCGGACGACCCCTCTCGACTGCACAGGCGCGGGCGGGAGAACAGAACGAACCGCGCACCAAAGGTGGTGTGCGGGCGGCTTCGGCCGGAACAGCAGCAGTTCGCTCAGAGGAGTACAAGATGAAGAGTTCCACCGTTTCAGTCGCATCCGTTCTCGGTACCGGCCTGGTCGTCGCCGGGCTCACGCTCCTCGTGGGAGCGGTGGCCCCAGCGTCTGCAGACTCGCTGGACGCTGGGGCGAACTGTGGCTCTCACACAGTGGTGCCGGCCGGTTCCGAGACCATCGCGGCGCAGCCCGCGGCCGGTGGCAATCCCGCCGCCGGTGTCACGCAGATGTTCGTAACCAGCCAGACGGTCACGTTGCTTGACCCGGAGAGCGGGCTCAGCTACGTGGTGGTCACCGACGAGGCCGGAACCGACGGTGACCAGCCGTTGCCCGAAACCACCGCGTCGTTCCCTGGCTCGAGCGTGGAGTGCGTGACGACCGCAACGCCGACCCCAACCGCAACGCCGACGCCGACCCCGACCCTGGCGTCGAGCCCGGCGCTACCTCCAGCGCCAGCGCCAGCGCCAGCGCCAGCGCCAGTGCCAGCGCCGACTTTGACGACGCCGGTCAGCCCGGACAGGCTGACCGTTCCGGCCACGGCCCCGGCCCCGGTTGCGCCGACGCCAACCCCGCCGACGCCCGCAGCGGCTCCGGCACTGAACCCGGAACTGAACCCGGCGGTTACTCCGGCCATGACGCCGACGGCTGACAGTCGGCAGTACGCTGACCCGGGCACCCAGGGCCCGCCCGTTCTGGCGGCCGGCTTCCTCGCCGTGATCGCTGGAGCCAGCGCGCTCCTTCGTGCACGGTGGTTGCGCCGCGCCCAGCATTAGGCGCCGAGTACCCCGCCCTGCGTCGTGACCCGCGGCCGACCGCCCGTCTGCTCCGGATCACGCCACCTCGGTGAGCACGCCCCTCTTGATCAGCAGCCGCCGCTGGGCGCGGCGGGCCACCGCGGTGTCGTGCGTGACCAGGATCAGAGTGAGTCCCTGTTCCCGCCAGAGACCCTCGAGCAGGTCCATGATCTCGTCGCGGGTCCCCTCGTCGAGGTTGCCGGTGGGTTCGTCGGCCAGCAGCACGGTCGGTTCCTTGGCCAGGGCCCGGGCGATGGCCACCCGCTGCTGCTGGCCGCCGGAGAGCTCGTCAGGCAGGTGGCCGAGCCGGTCTCCCAGACCCACGGATGCCAGCGCTGCCGCAGCGCGCGCCCGGCGGTCCGCGGGGCGGATGCCCAGCGGCGCCAGTGCGGTCTCCACGTTCTCCTGCGCGGTGAGCGTCGGGATCAGGTTGAAGCCCTGGAAGACGAACCCGATTTCCTTCGCCCGGATCCGGCCGAGGCGGCCGTCGCCGAGCCGCGACAGGTCGGCGTCGCCGAGCGTCACAGTGCCGCCGGTCGGCCGGTCCAGCGCGCCGAGCATCTGCAGCAGGGTCGACTTGCCGCCGCCGGTGGGTCCCTGGACGGCGACCATCTGGCCATCCGGGATCGTCAGGCTGACGTCTTTCAACGCGGTCACCGTGCGCTTGCCCTGCTCGTAGGTTTTGGTGACGTTCGTCAATGCGTACATGGTGTGCTCCTGTGAAGAAAGAGAGGGAAAGAGTGGTGGTTGGTCAGTTGATGCTGCGGAGCGCCTCGGCGGGGCGGAGCCGCGAGGCGCGCCAGCCGCCGATCAGGCCGGCCAGCAGCCCGCCGAGCACGGCCAGGCCCACGGCCAACAGGATGACCGACACGGTCACCGGTGCCGTCAACACGATGTCGGAGGTGGCCGCCGCCTCC
>DATISQ010000071.1:0-3102 GCA_035581905.1 Cryobacterium sp. | reverse complement strand
AGGGCACCGAGGATTCCAATGGCCACGCCGAGCATCCCGACGATCATGCCCACGAAGAGCCAGACGAACAGCGGCTCGAGGCCGCCGACCGTCTGGTCGACTCCGACGATCGTGCCGCCGAGGAAGCCGGTGATGGGTGCGAAGATGCCGATGAAGGCTCCGATCAGCATCAGACGGATGCTGATCGTGCGGTCTCTCGAATCGGTGTCGGCCATTAGCGGGAAACCTCCGTTGACTGGGACGCAGCGGCAGCCGCCACCGCGGTTGCCACGGCGGCGGCGACGGCCGCGGCGGCCTCCGCCGGGTCAGGCAGCGGAACCGGGTCCGCACCGGGAGACGCCGCGCTCGGCTGGGCGAGCTGCTGGGTGGCCTTGCCGCTCAGGAACGGGCCGAGGATGTCCATCGGCAGAGGGAAGACCACGGTCGATTTCTGGTCGGCGCCCAGTTCGAGCAGGGTCTGCAGGTAGCGCAGCTGAAGCGACGCGGGATTGCGGCTCAGGATCTCTGCCGCCTGGCCCAGCTCTTCCGATGCCTGCAGTTCACCGTGGGCGTTGATGATCTTCGCCCGGCGATCCCGCTCGGCTTCGGCTTCCCGGGCCATGGCGCGCTGCATCGCCTGCGGAATCTCGACATCCTTGATCTCGACGACCTTCACCTGCACACCCCAGGGTTCGGTCTGCGCGTTGATGTTGCGGGCGAGGTCCTCGTTCAGGTCGGCCCGGTGGGCGAGCAGGGTGTCGAGGTCGGCGCGGCCCACGACCGACCGCAGCGTCGTTTGCGACATCTGGGAGGTGGCAATCGCGTGGTTCTCGACCGCCATCACCGAACGGACCGGGTCGGTGACCTGGAACAGGACGACGGCGTTGACCCGGGCCGGAACGTTGTCCCTGGTGATGACGTCCTGCGGCGGGATCGTGAGGGTCACGATCCGGAGGTCGACCCGCACCATCTTGTCCAGTCCGGGGAACACCATCTGAACACCCGGTTCCCGCACCGGGCGCAGCCGGCCGAAGCGGAACGCCACGCCCCGCTCGTATTCCTGCAGCACCTTGAAGGAGGCCGCCAGCCAGATGAGCACCAGCGCCACCACGATGAGGGCCGCGACCTGCCAGACCATCACGAGTTGCCCCTCCGGCTCCAGCCCGCGGCCGGGCCGGAACGGCCCGGGTCGGCCTCCGTCTCCAGTTCAGCCCAACGGGCCGAGAATGAGGAGTTCACTGTGTTTCCTTTCATCGTTTCCGGATCGGCGTCGGACTGTTCCGATGCCCGGGCGCTCGCGTAGGGTTCGATCCGAACCGGTCGTGGGCCCGTTTTTCTGATGCTGCCGTAGCCGCTGCGCCGTTCGGCCTCGTTGGCCGCCGTGGCGGCGCGGGCCGCGACGCTCTCGTCGAGCCCCACGACCTTGAGATGCTCGGGGAAGCGAGCGGGGGTGCGGCGCAGGTGCGACCACAACGGCAAGCTGCCGGCCGCGATGACGGCCGAGGCTGCCCCCAGGATCAGCAGTTCCACGCCGGTGCGGTTCTGGAACATGGACGCGAGTGGCCAGATCAGCCCGAGCACCACGACGGAGCAGGCGATCCCGCGATGGAACCGCTCCGCCTCCGAACTGGGCCAGGGGTCGATGTTGCGAGCGAGCTGCCGACCTGCATCCGAGGTGGTGCAGGTGTGCTTGACCGGGCAGGGGTTGCAGACCGTGGGGCTGGCCTGGTACCGCGTCACCCGGTTGTCGGGATCGAAGGAGATCGGCCAGAGCCACTGATCCTCCTGGCACTTCCAGGCATCGTGGTTTTCGTGGTACTCGAACCCGCTGGAACTCATGGCGGTGGTTTTCGCCCCGGTGCGGCGTGCCAGGAGGTCCAGCACGTGTGCCACGGCCAGCAGGAAGCCGCCGTAGACAAGCGCGAACCAGACCTCCGGATTGATGGTCGCCATCACACGCCGCCGCCCGGGCGGTCCCCACCGTCCTCTCCGGTGCCGGTGGAGCGGTGGTCCGAGGAGTAACCGGATGTCGGCTCCGCGCCGCCGGTGAGAGTCGCTCCGGCGGGGACCGCCTCGACGAACAAAGCCTCCATCGGCACGTCCTGGGTGGTGGCCTTGATGCGGTAGCGCACCCCGAGCCAGGTGATCCAGACGAACGGCATCACGCCTCCGACGATGAAGACGATGTCACCCGGCATCCGCAGCCATTCCAAAACGGCGTTGCCGGGCTCGTTGATGAAGTTCAGGCTGCGGGCTTCGAAGTACCCGTCGTTGATGGAGTGCCACAGCTGGATGACGCCGAGCGGCAGCAGCGTGGCGAACGTCATCCAGGCCAGACCGATGTTCAGGCACCAGAACGAGATCTTAGCTAGGTGGTCCGGCCAGCGCTGGGCTGGGATCAGGTAGCGCAGGGCGAAGAGCGACAGGCCGACGCCCATCATTCCGTACACGCCCATCATCGCCGCGTGGGCATGGTTGGCCGTCAGCGCGGTGCCGATCTCGTAGTAGGAGACGATCGGCAGGTTGATCAGGAACCCGAAGACGCCGGCGCCGAGGAAGTTCCAGAAGCCGACCGCGACGAGGAACATCACCGCCCAGCGGTGCGGGAACGGAGCAGAACTGCGCGACTCCTGCCGGGCACCGAGTTGGAGGAAGCTCCAGGCCTCGATCGTCAGGAAGGTCAGCGGGATGACTTCCAGGGCGGAGAAGAAGGCTCCCAGTGCCATGTGCTCGACCGGGGTCCCCGAGAAGTACAGGTGGTGCATGGTGCCGAGGATGCCGCCGGCGGAGTACAGGATGACGTCGAGCAGGATGATCTGCATCGCGATCTTGCGGTGAACGACTCCGAGCATGACGAAGATGTAGGCCACCATCACGGTCGTGAACAGTTCCAGGAAGTCCTCAACCCAGAGGTGCACCACCCAGAAGCGCCAGAACTCGGCCACACTCAGATGGACCTCGGTGCCGGCGAGCATTCCGACGGCGTAGAAGGCGGGGATCGCGAGGCCGGCGTAGAAGAAGAGCCACGGCAGGTTGAAGCGGTGCTCCGACTTCAGACGCGCCCGGATGCCGCGGTAGATGATCGCGATCCAGAGGAAGAGTCCGACGACGAGCAGGCCCTGC
>DATISQ010000070.1:0-3057 GCA_035581905.1 Cryobacterium sp. | reverse complement strand
TCACCTGCAGCAGCCCGTCGTCGTCGAAGCCGCGCACCGCCGAACACCGCAGTGTTTCCCCGAGCCCGGCCGCGAGAGCGTGCAGCTCCGCGACCGCCTGGGCCGCCGCGGAGGGGCCGGGGGCGGCATCCGCTGCGGGGTGTTCCAGGAGGTTGGTCACAAACCAGAGTTTACCTCAACTAGAACAAATACTCCATAGTGATATCGAGAAAACCGAAGTTTTCTCGTACACAAATACGCCCACGTCAGCCGGTCAGTGCCTTGTGGATTCGCTGCAGCGAGACGGGCTCCGCGGCCTTGAGCTCCTGGGCGAAGAGGCTGATCCGCAGCTCCTCGATCAGCCAGCGGGCGCGCACCAGGTTGACGGCCGCGTTCGCCTGCAGGGGGATCTTGCCGCCGGCATCCTCGATCCGGCCCGTGGCCGCCTGGCTCTCGTTCATCCAGACCCGGTCGCGGCTCGGGTTGTCGCCGAGCTTCACGATGCGGGCGGTGATTCCGGCCAGGTACCGCGGCAGGTGTCGCAGCTGCACGAGACCCGTGGCGCTGACGAAACCGGGGTAGACGAGTCCGGCCAGCTGCGCGCGGGCATCCGTCAGAGCGGGGAGCAGGGCCATGCTGGTGGAAGCCTTGAGCGCCTTGTCGGCGGTGCGCGCGGCAGCGAGGATGCGGGCGACGAGGCCGACCGTGTCGAACATGGAGTCCATCACCACGCCGGACACCCGGTCGCGGATGGTGTCGAATTCGGCACGCATGAACACCTGGCCACCCGGCTTCACCCGGAACAGCACGTCGTCGACACTGGCCGCGAGGCAGTCGTCGAACAGCGCCTGGGTGGTGCGGTACGGGCTGGTGGCCAGGCTGAGCTTCTCGGCACCGGTGAGGTGCTGCTGCACATAGGCGACCGGGGAGGGGGTGGCCAGCAGCAGCAGGCGGCGCACACCACCGGGCAGGGTGCGGGCCTGCTCGGCCTCCGTGCTCATCATCCGGATCGCCACCGAGGTGCCCTCGTCGACGAGCGTCGGGTAGCCGCGGATGGTGTTGTCGCCCTGTTTGGTGTCGAGGAAGCGGGGCAGCTCCGGGAAGTCCCAGGTGGTGAGCCCGGAGCGCTCGATCGCATTGGTGGGGGTGGCAGCGGATGCCGCGGCCACGCTCTCGCGGGCCTGGTTGCCGAGCCGGCGCTGCAGGTCGAGCAGGTCCTTGCCGGAGGCGATCGCGCGACCGCGTTCGTCGACGACGCGGAACGTCATCCGGAGGTGGGAAGGAACGCGAACCAGCTCGAAGTCGTTCGCGGCCACCGGCACGTAGGTGAGTTTCTGGATCAGCGCGGCGAGCGTCCCGGTGAAGGGCACGTCGTCTCGGTCGAACATCGACCTGCCGGTGGCCGCGCCGGTCGAGACCCCGACCGACACCCCGCTCGCGCCGCCGGTGGTCGAGCTTGTCGAGACCCCGACCGTCACCTCTCCGGGCGCCGGCGGCAGCTCGTTCAACAGCCGCTTCGCCCAGTCGCCCGCGGGCACCACGTTGCGACGGATGCTCTTGGGCAGCGACTTGATCAGCGCCGTGACCAGGTCGGCGCGGAGGCCCGGCACCTGCCAGTCGAAGCCGGTGGGGGAGAGTCGCGCGAGCAGGGCCAGGGGGATCTGAACGGTCACACCGTCGTCGTCCGCGCCGGGCTCGAACCGGTAACTGAGCGCGAATTTCTGGTCGCCCTGTCGCCAGATCGGCGGGAACACGTCCTCGTCGATCTCCGGCGCGTCCTCGGGAACCAGCGCCTCCGCGGTCATCGTGAGCAGGTCGGGCGTCTGGGTGCGCGCCTGGCGCCACCAGGTCTCGAATGTGCGCGTGGAGCAGACGTCGGCGGGAATCCGATTCTGGTAGAACTCGAACACGGCCTCGTCGTCGAAGAGGATGTCCCGGCGCCGCGTGCGCTCCTCGAGCTCGGCGAGTTCCTTGCGCAGGCTCGTGTTCGCCCGGTCGAAGGCGGTGACACGCTGGTCGATGCGGTCGATGTCCCACTCGCCCTCGACGAGCGCGTGCCGGATGAACAGGTCGCGGGCGTAGGCCGGGTCGACCCGGGAGAACTGGATCCGGCGGCGCGGCACGATCGGCACCCCGTAGAGGGTGACCCGTTCGTAGGCGACGACCGCGCCCTGCTTCTTCTCCCAGTGCGGTTCGGAGTAGCTGCGCTTGCAGAGGTCCCCGGCCAGCGGCTCGGCCCAGGCCGGGTCGACGACCGCGTTCATCCGGGCGAAGAGGCGGCTGGTCTCGACCAGTTCGGCGCTCATCACGGCGTTCGGTTGCTTCTTCGCCAGCGCCGAGCCCGGGAAGATCACGAACCGCTGCTGGCGGGCGCCGATGTAGTCCTTCTTGGCGGTGTCCTTGAGGCCGATGTGGGAGAGCAGGCCGGCCAGGAGCGACCGGTGGATGCCGTCGGGGTTCACGCTGGGGTCGCCGATGTGCAGCCCGAGCGGCTTGGCCATCTGGCGCAGCTGCTTGTACACGTCCTGCCACTCGCGTACCCGCAGGTAGTTGAGGAACTCGTTCTTGCACAGGCGCCGGAAGGCACTGGAGCCGAGCTCTTTCTGCTGCGTCTCGAGGTAGTTCCAGAGGTTCAGCAGGCTGAGGAAGTCGCTCGTCGGGTCGGTGAACCGGGCGTGCTGCTGGTCGGCCTGCGCGCGGCGCTCGAGGGGACGTTCGCGCGGGTCCTGGATGGTGAGCCCGGAGACGATCACCATCACCTCGCGGCTCACCGCCTGCGTCTTCGATTCGATCACCATCCGCCCGAACCGCGGGTCGATGGGCAGCTTCGCGAGCTGCTGGCCGATGCGGGTCAGTTTGGAGACGCCGGCCGTGCCGCCGGCCTTGCCGTTGTGGTGACCGGCGGGGTCGGGCGCCACCGCGCCGAGTTCGGCGAGAAGGTCGAGGCCGTCCTTGATGCCGCGCGAGTCGGGCGGGGTGAGGAACGGGAACGCGGCGATGTCGCCGAGGCCGAGCGAGATCATCTGCAGGATGACCGCGGCCAGGTTCGTGCGCAGCACCTCCGGCTCGGTGTACTCG
>DATISQ010000069.1:0-2461 GCA_035581905.1 Cryobacterium sp. | reverse complement strand
CGAAGGCGTCGCGGAAGTCCTCGACCGAGAGCTCGCGCTCCCGCTTGGCGTGGGAGAGGAACGCGACGGATGCCGCCTGCGGCATCAGGCAGGCGGCGGCGAAGTAGTTGATCTGCAGCCGTTGCCAGAGGAATTCGGCGTAGCTGGCCGGCCGCTCGTGCCCGAGCAGCCGGTGCCCCATGGCCTGCAGGGCCATCGAGCGCAGGCCGTGGCCGCCGGGGATGGACGCCGGCGGCAGGTAGATGCGGTGGTTGACGAGGTCGGTGACCGACCGGGTCGAGCCGGGCAGGTCGTTGACGTAGATCAGGTTGAAACCGAGCTGCTCGGCCATCACGCTCACCTCCCGGTGGGTGAGGGCGCCCGACACATGCCCGGATGCCCGCACGCGCTCCTCGGCGAGCTGCTCGATGTCGGGCATGAAATTGTCTTGTTCGCGCATCCGTTCGCGCAGTTCCGTGTTCGCCCGGCGGGCCTCCTCCGGCGTGGCGATGGCCTCGCTGGCGCGGCGGGCGAGCTCCCGGTGCAGGCCGAGCAGGGACTCGAGCGCCGCCATCGGCATGCCCTTGGTCATCTTCACCCGCGGCAGGCCGAGGGCGCCGTAGAGCGGGTTGCGCTGCGCGCGCTCCAGCTCGATCTCGAGCGCGGCGCGGGTGTTGGGTGCTTCGTTCTTGAGCAGGTCGGTGAGCTCCACGTCGACGGCCCCGGCGATGTCCTGCAACGTCGAGAGTTTGGGTGAGCGGCGGCCGTTCTCGATCAGGGAGAGCTGGCTGCCGGCCATACCGACCTTCTCGCCGAGCTGGTCCAGCGTGAAGCCGCGCTCGGCCCGGAAATGACGGATGCGGAGTCCCAGGGTGATCAGATCAGCGGCGCGTGTCGACATTCCTTAACGATATCGAAAGATCAGAGGTTCTTAACTCGCGCATTCCCCACGAAGGTGCCATCGATGCCTCATTCTTGATTCAGAGGCGGAATTTGGGCCTCCCCACGACTGCAGACCGCTGGTTCACGCCGGATTGACCACGAAAGGCCAGGAGATGACCATCGCGAATTCCCGAGTTGAGACCGGCGGGGGCGAGTCCGGCAATGTCGCCGGCACCACCGACCCCAACCTTCAGGCCTGGGTGGACGAAATCGCCCGGCTGACCCAGCCCGAGGCCATCGTCTGGTGCGACGGATCGCTGCGCGAGGCCGACCTGCTCGCGAAGCAGCTCGTCGCCGAGGGCAAGCTCATCCGCCTGAACCCGGAGTGGCGCCCCAACAGCTACCTGGCCCGCACGAGCCCGTCGGACGTGGCACGCGTCGAGGATCGCACCTTCATCTGCTCGGTCGACCCCGATGATGCCGGACCCACCAACAACTGGGCCGACCCGGACGCGATGCGGGGCGAACTGCAGGGCGTCTTCGCCGGCAGCATGCGCGGCCGCACGATGTACGTCGTGCCCTTCTCGATGGGCCCGCTCGGCGGCCCCATCTCCCAGCTCGGCGTGGAGATCACCGACTCCCCGTACGTGGTGCTGAACATGGGCATCATGACCCGGATGGGCCAGAAGGTGCTGCACCTGATCGAGGGGGGCGCCCCGTGGGTGCACACCGTGCACAGCGTGGGCTACCCGCTCGTCGACGCCGCAGGACGCCGCCGCAAGGACGTGTCCTGGCCGTGCAACGACAGCAAGTACATCGTGCAGTTCCCGGAGACCCGGGAGGTGTGGTCGTTCGGCTCGGGCTACGGCGGCAACGCGCTGCTCTCGAAGAAGTCGTTCGCGCTGCGGATCGCATCCGTCATGGCCCGCGACGAGGGCTGGCTCGCCGAGCACATGCTGCTGATCAAGGTCACCTCCCCGGAGGGCGGCGTGTCCCACCTCGCCGCGGCGTTCCCGTCGGCCTGCGGCAAGACGAACCTGTCCATGCTGCGCCCGACCATCCCCGGGTGGAAGGTCGAGACCATCGGCGACGACATCGCCTGGCTGCGCCCCGGCCCCGACGGCCGGCTCTACGCGATCAACCCGGAGGCCGGCTTCTTCGGCGTGGCCCCGGGAACCGGCGAGGTCACCAACCCGACCGCCGTGGCCACCGTCTGGGGCAACACGATCTTCACGAACGTCGCGCTGCGCGACGACGGCGACGTCTGGTGGGAGGGTCTGACCGAGACCACCCCCAGCCACCTGATCGACTGGGAGGGCAAGGACTGGACGCCCGCCTCCGGCCGCCCGGCCGCCCACCCCAACTCCCGCTTCACGGTCGCTGCCGCGCAGTGCCCGTCGATCGCCGACGACTGGGAGGCCTTCGGCGGCGTCCCGATCGACGCCATCCTCTTCGGCGGGCGCCGCGCGACGAACGTGCCGCTGGTGGCGCAGGCCCGCAGCTGGAAGCACGGCGTGTTCATGGGCGCGACCATCTCCTCGGAGAAGACCGCGGCCGCCGAGGGCACCGTGGGCGAACTGCGCCGCGACCCGTTCGCGAT
>DATISQ010000068.1:0-3569 GCA_035581905.1 Cryobacterium sp. | reverse complement strand
GCATCCGCTGTTGACGCTGCCGTCGCTTCCGTCGCTGCCGTCTCTGTTGACCGTCCAAATCCGGCCTCCGCGCCCGCCGCACGGTCCCTCCTCGGCCCGGCCGAGATCCGGGACCTGGCCGAGATGCTGGGCGTCAACCCCACCAAGAAGCTCGGCCAGAACTTCGTCATCGACGGCAACACCGTGCGCCGCATCGTCAAGGTCGCGACCGTCTCACCCGGCGACACCGTGCTGGAGGTCGGCCCCGGACTGGGTTCCCTCACGCTGGGGCTGCTCGAGATCGGCGCCAGCGTCGTGGCCGTGGAGATCGATGACCGTCTCGCCGAGCAGCTGCCCCTGACGGTTGAGCTCATGCACCCCGGCGCGCCGCTCACCGTCATCCGTAACGACGCGCTCAAGATCACTGAACTGCCCGGCGACCCGAGCCGCCTCGTGGCGAACCTGCCCTACAACGTGTCGGTGCCGGTGCTGCTCTACCTGCTGGAGCACTTCGCCTCCATCCGGGCCGGGGTGGTCATGGTGCAGGCCGAAGTAGGGGAGCGCCTCGCAGCGCCGTCCGGCAGCAAGGTCTACGGCAGCCCGAGCGTCAAGGCCGCCTGGTACGGGGCGTTCCGCACCGCCGGCAAGGTCAGCCGGCAGGTGTTCTGGCCTGTCCCGGGCGTCGATTCGATCCTGATCGCCTTCGAACGGCGCGCCCAGCCGCTCGAGTCTGAGGACCTGCGCCGCGCCACCTTCGCTCTCGTCGACGCAGCGTTCCAGCAGCGCCGCAAAATGCTGCGCCAGTCGTTGTCCTCCGTTCTCGGTGACTCGTCCAGTGCCACCGAGGTCCTGACCCGTGCCGGAATCGACCCCACCGAACGCGGCGAGCAGCTCAAGGTCGAGGACTTCCTCGCGATCGCCCGCGCCCAGCTCGCCGGCCGGTGACTGACGGCCGCTGACGGCCACTGACGGCCACTGACGGCGGGGCGACCGACCGGCTACCATCGGGCCATGCCCGAGACCCCGAGACCCGAGACCCCGAAGTCCAAGACCCCGAGGTCCAAGACCCCGACACCCGACACTCTGCCGTCGGGTGGCCCGGTGAGCGGCTCGGCCGACGGGATCGGCGAGGATGCGTTCCGCGCCGCCACCGGGCGGCCTCGAGCGGACTGGTTCGCGGTGCTGGATGCCGCCGGCGCCGCCGAGTGGAAGCATCCGTCGATCGCGGCCTGGCTCAGCGAGCAGCACGGAGTGCCGGCCTGGTGGTGCCAGAGCCTCACGGTCGCCTACGAGCAGGCCCGGGGGCTGCGGCTGCCGGGGCAGCGGGCCGACGGCAGCTTCGAGGTGAGCGCGTCGAAGACCTTCCCGGCCGAGCAGGAGGAGGCTCTGGACCAGGTGGTTCGCGCGGTGTCCGATGCCCTCGGGCACGGCCCGGCCGGGCAGCGCCGGGAGGCCGTCTACGCGACGGCGCGGTGGTCACTGGGGGACACCGGCCGCATCCTGGCAACGGCCGGTCCGACGAAGAACGGCCGCACCCCGGTCAGCCTCACCCACCAGCGAATCCCGGGCCCCGAGCAGGTCGCCGAGGCCCGTGCGGAGCTGCGGCGGCTGCTCGCCGGCGCGGGACAGTAGCGGTTGTGCGGCTGGGCTAGGTTAGTCACATGACCAACCCGGCCGTTTCCCCCGTGGTGCATGCGCGGGCGCCTGGCAAGATCAACGTCTTCCTCAAGGTCGGTGCCGTCCTCGAAGACGGGTACCACGAGATCGCCACCGCCTACCAGGCCGTGTCGCTGTTCGAAGATGTGCGCGCCTGGCCGGCTGACGACTTCTCGGTGGAGTTCACCGGCTCCATCGATGCCTCCGGCCTCGCCGTCGACGGCAGCAATCTCGCCATCAAGGCTGCGCGCGCCCTCGCCCGCCGGGCCGGCTATCGCGGCGGAGTGCGCCTCTCGATCGCGAAGAACGTGCCCATCGCCGGAGGCATGGGCGGCGGGTCGGCGGATGCCGCGGCCACCCTCCTGGCCTGCGACACCCTCTGGGGAACCGACGCCACCCGCGACGACCTCATCGAGATCGCCGCGACCCTCGGCGCCGACGTCCCGTTCGCGTTCACCGGCGGCACCGCCATCGGCACCGGCCGCGGCGACCAGCTCAGCCCGGCCCTGGCCAAGGGCCAGTTCCACTGGGTGCTCGCCCTCGCCGAGTTCGGCCTCTCGACCCCCGGCGTCTACAACGAGCTCGACCGCCACCGCGAGCGCCACGCCCAGGACATCTTCCCCGCCCAGATTCTGCCCACCGTCGACGCCAACGTGCTGCAGGCCCTGCGAGCCGGCGACCCGCGGATGCTGGCCGAGGCCCTGCACAACGACCTGCAGGCCCCCGCGCTGCACCTGGCCCCGGGGCTGGGCAAGGTGCTCGAACTGGGCGAGGCGAACGGCGCGCTGGCCGGCCTGCTCTCCGGCTCCGGGCCGACCGTGGCCTTCCTGGTCGCGGATGCCGACAGTGCCCTCGAACTGCAGGTCGCCCTGAGCGCGTCCCGCCTGCGCGTGGTGCGCGCCACCGGGCCGGTGCACGGGGCCCGCATCATCCACGACTGACCCGGTCTCGACAAGCCGGGTCTCGACAGACTGGGCCTCGACAAGCCGGGTCTCGACAGACTGGGCCTCGACAAGCTCGGCCATCGAGGGGCACGGGCACGGGCTCTCAGGCGCGCCGGGTAAACTCGATATCTATGGCACATTTGCTCGGGGCCGAGTCCCTGCACCTTGAATTTCCCACCCGCGTCATTTTTGACAGCGTCACCGCCGGTCTCAACGAAGGCGACCGGATCGGCGTCGTCGGTCGCAACGGCGACGGCAAGTCCACCCTGATGCGCCTGCTCGCCGGCCGGATGGAACCCGACTCGGGCCGCGTCACGCGCCGGCGCGGCGTCACCATCGGCATGCTCGACCAGTCCGACGACCTGGCTTCCGGCCAGACCGTCGGCCACACCATCGTCGGCGGCATCGACGAGCACGTCTGGGCGGGCGACGCCAAGGTACGCGACGTGATCGCGGGCCTCGTGCGGGACATCCCCTGGGACGCCCTCGTCGACGACCTCTCCGGTGGCCAGCGCCGCCGGGTGGCCCTCGCCGCCGTGCTGATCGGCGACCATGACGTCATCTTCCTCGACGAGCCCACCAACCACCTCGACGTGGAGGGCATCTCCTGGCTGGCCGGCCACCTGCGCACCCGCTGGGCCACGAACTCCGGCGGCCTGGTGGTCGTCACCCACGACCGGTGGTTCCTCGACGAGGTCTGCAATATGACCTGGGAGGTGCACGACCGCCTGATCGAACCGTTCGAGGGCGGCTACGCCGCCTACATCCTGCAGCGCGTCGAACGCGACCGGATGAGCAGCGTGATGGAGGGCAAGCGGCAGAACCTGATGAAGAAGGAACTGGCCTGGCTGCGGCGCGGCGCCCCCGCCCGCACCGCGAAGCCCAAGTTCCGCATCGACGCCGCCAACGAGCTGATCGAGAACGAGCCGCCGCCCCGCGACACCGTGTCGATGCAGTCGATGGCCATGCAGCGCCTCGGCAAGGATGTCG
>DATISQ010000067.1:0-12111 GCA_035581905.1 Cryobacterium sp. | reverse complement strand
GTCGGTGACCGTCAGGCCCCGACGGGCAAATCGGACCAGCACATTGTCCTGCACGTCGGGGTCGACATCGCGGTGCCGGTACAGCTGGACGGCCGTGAAGATCAGCACGAGACCGAAGATCAGGAACATGAACGAGAAAAGAGACAGCAGTGCTGCGCCGAGCGCGATGAAGATCCCCCGCAGAATGAGTGCCAGCAGGATCCCGAAGATGAGGACCTTCTGCTGGTATTTCGCCGGCACCGCGAAGGTCGACATGATGATCACGAAGACGAAGAGGTTGTCGATGGACAGGCTCTTCTCAACGATGTAACCGGCGAAGTATTCCGCGCCGAAACCCCAGCCCACCTGCGCCGCGAAAACGAGGCCGAACAGGACCGCGACGGCGATGTACAGCACCGACGAGAGTGCGGCCTCCCGAAATTTGACAACGTGCGGCCGGGCGACGGCCAGGCCCAGGTCCAGCGCAAGCAGTACCAGAATGAGTGCGATTGTGAGCGTCCAGCGGAGCGCAGTTACTTCCAGCAACTGTGACCTTCCTGTCGTATTCCTGTGAGGAATTATTGGTCTGACCCGATGTTAGGGACCAGTTATGTGATTCGGTAGCTTTGGTTCGTGGCCCTGCCGATTCCCCGGCTCGGCGGCACTATTCTTTTCCAGTGACTTCAACAGAGACTTCGACGGCGACTTCAATCAGGGCCGCCGGCCAGGCACCCCCTTCCGCTGCGCGGCGGGTCTCCGGTCTGTTGCGGATCGCCATGGGACTGCTGCTCTTCGCGAGCATCGCCACCCAGATCACCGACCAGCTCTGGAACGACGCCTTCGTGGCCACCGAGTATTTCGGCTACTTCACGATCCAGTCGAGCCTGATGAACGTGGTCGTGCTGATCGTGGGTGGTTCCCTCGCCCTGCGCCGAAGCCTTGATCCTGGACTCCTCACCGCAGTGCGGATGTCGGTGCTGACCTACGCGGTCGTCACCGGAGTCGTCTACAACGCCCTGCTGCGCAACGTCGTCTCCGACGGGTTCAGCGGGATCGCCTGGCCCAACGAGGTGCTGCACGTGTGGGCGCCCATCTTCATCGCACTGGACTGGGTGCTCTCCCCGGGCCGCCCGGCCCTGGCCTGGAAGCGCCTCGGCCTGGCCCTGGTCTACCCGCTGGCCTGGGTCGCCTACGCCGTGGCGCGGGGCAACCTGACCGGCTTCCACACGTACCCGTTCCTCGACCCGGCCCAGCCCGGCGGCTATGTCGCCGTGGCCCTGTACGTGCTCGGCATTGCGGCCTTCATCACCGGCCTCGCCGCGGCCGCGATCGCCATGAGCCGCCTCCGGCCGAGGATTCTCACGACCGAGCCCGAACCCGAACCGGCCGCCTGATCCGCCGCAGCACTCAGTCACTTCGCGGCCCCGCTGGAGCCCACGTGCCGAGCACGGCGATCATCTCGTCGACGCTGTGCGACGCGTTCGACGGATGCCGGAACGGTCGGTGCCGCTCGATGCTGTAGTGGTTGCGCCGCCCCACCCGCTCGCGCCGGATGTACCCGGCCCCGTCCACGGCTTGCCGGGGGCATCCTTCGGTCCGGTCTGCGGTTCGGTCTGCGGTTCGGTGATCGGTTCGGTCTGCGGTTCGGTGATCGGCGGTTCTCTTTCTCTTCTCGGCGGGGTGGCCTCGCGGAATGAGCCGGCCGGGCCGGCCTGGATCGCGCGGCGGCCCTGGCCGTGCGTGGCCCGGAGGCTGAGCACGACGGACACCGTGATGATCAGGGCGATCCCGACATCCGTCACCTCGACGAGTGCGAGAACAGCCAACCCCGACGAAGACGCTGGCGATGGCGATGGCGATGGCGATGGCGATGGCGAGCATGACCGCGATCTCGCCGAACACCGCCGGCCACGCGTAGAGGGGGACGTTCATGGGTCGTGCCTTCCAGTCAGTGCTGCGACTGGAGGTCTGGTCCAACCCGGATCGGGTTCCTGCGGCCGGGTTTCACTGACGAAACCGTAATGACGACCACACGCTGGGGATTACTCCCCTCCGGAAAGAAGTGAAGCATGCTTCACCCTTCGACGCAAACCGCAGCGGTTGAGCACGGCCGAAGTCGGGACTACCTTCGGCTGAACGAACGTCCGTCCGTTCACAGAGGAGGATCCCATGAAGGGTTTTGTCGACAACATCGAAGACGCGGCCATCCGCAACTCGAATTTCCGGCGGGTGCTGTACACCGCCCAGGGGATGCAACTCGTTGTGATGGCCCTGGAGCCGGGCGAGGACATCGGTGAAGAGGTGCACCCGGATCGAGACCAGTACTTCCGGGTGGAGAAGGGAAAGGGCGATATCTGGATCGACGGCGCCAGGACGAAGATCAGGAAGAACTCGGCCATGATCGTGCCGGCGGGCGCGCGGCACAATGTGATCAACACGGGGGGCAAGGTGCTGCGACTGGCCACGATCTACGCGCCGCCCGAACACCAGGATGCAACCGTGCACCAGACGAAGGCAGACTCCCAAGCCTCCGAGGAACACTTCGACGGTACCGTCACGGAACCGACGGCGAAGCAGCAGCCGCCGCGCCAGCCGCGCCAGGCGAGGGCGGCCGGCAAGAAGCCGGCAGCGGCGAAGCCGGCCACGGCCAAACCCGCGTCGCAGACAGCCACGGCCACACCCGCCGCGAAGCGGCCCGCGACGAGAGCGCGGTCCGCCGACACCGACTAGCCATTACGGGGGCGTGACGGACGCCAGGCGCACCCGTTGCGCCTGCACGGTGCGTTCACGCATCGCGAGGAACAGCGGGAAGGTGAAGGCGAACGCTGTCAGACCCGAGAGCACCACGTAGAGCCAGCCCCGCTTCATCCCGAGCCGCCTGGCCTCGACGATGATCAGGATGCTGCCGGCCACCGCCACCACCAGCAGGTCGACGGTCAGTGACGACACCGCCGGACCACTGTTCACCCAGTCGCCGATGAAGTCGCGCAACTGCACGATCGCGAGCAGGTTGAAGGTCCAGGTGCCCACGAGGCCGACGAGACTCAGCGCCAGATAGACGACGGCGAGCGGGGTCCAGTTTTTGGTCATGCGACATTATCGCCGCCCGGTAGGGTCGAAAGCCGACCCCTGGGAGCACCATGCCACACTCACCCCGCCGGCCGGCGTCGACCCGCAGTCGGCGTTCCAGGCGCCGACCCGTCCCCGCTCTGATGGTGGTCCTTCCGCTCCTGGCCCTGGTCTGGGCGATCATGGTCGGCGTGCCGGGCCTCACGCCGGGAGGGACATCCGTTCCCGGCCAGGCCGGCCCCGCGGCGACCGGCGACGCGGCCGACCTGCTCGCCACCCTGCCGGTCAAGGGCAAGGCCGCGAAGACCGGCTACGACCGCACCGGGGAGTTCGGATCCGCCTGGCGCGACGTCGATGACAACGGCTGCGACACGCGCAACGACATCCTGGCCCGCGATCTGACCGCGATCGTGACGGACGAATCCTGCCGGGTGCTGAGCGGCATACTGCTGGCGCCCTACACGGGCGAATCGGTGACATTCGTGCGCGGCGAGACCACCTCGATGCTCGTGCAGATCGATCACCTGGTGGCTCTGTCCAACGCCTGGCAGACCGGCGCCCAGCAGTTGGACCGGGACGAGCGGATCGCCCTGGCCAACGACCCGTTGAACCTGCTGGCGTCCGACGGCGCCTCCAACTCGCAGAAGGGCGACGGGGACGCCGCCACCTGGCTGCCCGCCCAGAAATCGTTCCGCTGCGCCTATGTGTCCCGCCAGATCTCCGTGAAGGCCACCTACGGCCTGTGGGTGGCTCCGGCCGAGCACGACGCCATGGTGCGCGTGCTCGCGACCTGCCCCGGTCAGCCTGCCTTCGCGGCCGCGCAGGGCACGGATTAGGCGTCCCCGGCCCCCCGTCCGGCGGTACGGCTAGGCCGACACGAGCACCGCGCCGATCTCGCTGAAGCCCTGGTCGGTGACGGTGATGACCAGCTTGGCCGGGATCTGCTCTTTCATGGAGTCGACGTGACTGATCAGGCCGATGGTGCGGCCTCCGGCGCGGAGGCCGTCCAGGGTGCTCATCGCCGTCTCCAGGGTCGCACCGTCCAGCGACCCGAATCCCTCGTCGACGAACAGGGTGTCGAGGGCGATGCCGCCGGCCTGGTTCGACACGACCTCCGCCAGACCGAGGGCCAGGGCCAGTGACGCCAGGAACGTCTCGCCGCCCGAGAGCGACTGCGTGGGGCGGGCCCGCCCGGTGTGCGCGTCCCGGATCATCAGACCCAGCCCGGACTGGCCGCCCCGGAACTGCACCGAGTCGTCGTGCTCGAGCGTGTAGCGGCCACCGGTCATGGTGCGCAGCCGGTTGTTGGCCGCCGCGATGATCTGTTCCAGCTGCGCGGCGAGAACGTAGGTCTCCAGTCGCATCCGTTTGGTGTTGGGTTCGTCGCCGTGCACGGCCGCGGCCAGTTCCCGCACCTGCGTCTGCGTGTTCAACAGCTCCTCGCCGGCATCGAAGTGCACCCGGGCATCCGTGACCAGGCCGGTCATGATGGCCACCCGCTCCCCCAGTTGGCCGCGGGCGGCCAGCGCCACGTCGCGCTCCGCCGAGGCGGTCGCCAGGGTTTCCCGGGCCGGACCGACGTCGGTCAGGCCGGCGGGAAGGCCGGTGAGCGCCGGTTCGGCCAGCACAGAGCGTGCCGCCGCGACCTCGTCGTCATGGCTGCGGATCCGCTCTTCCAACTGCCGCACGTCGGCGTCGTCCAGGTGGGCCGCGGTCGCGGCCTGCTCGTCGGCGAAGCCTTCGCGGGCCAGCTGGGTCTGCACGGATGCGTCCGCGGCGTCCCGCACGCTCCGATGCTCGCGGCTCTGGCCGAGGGCCTCGTCGAGGGCCCGGGCGGACGCCAGCTCGGCCTGGAGCCGATCGACCCGGTCGCCCACCGAGGGGAAGTCGCCGCGCTGGGCGGCCACCCGGTCGTCGATGGCCAGCCGGGCACTGCGGCGCTCGGCGAGCTGGGCGGCCGCCTCGTCGCGGGCGGAGCGTTGGTCGGCCAGGGCGCGGGCGGCCTCACCCTGTTCGGCCCGCAACCTGCTCTTGTCGAGGCCGAGGGCGGCCTCCCGCGCGCCCGCGCTCTCGGCCTCGGCCAGGGCCGCGTCGGACGCGGTCAGGTCGGCGGCGATGTCCGCGATGGTGCGCTCCCCGGCTCGGACCCGGGCCTCGGCCAGGTCGGTGGCCACGGTGCCTGCGGCGGCGTGAGTCTGCTCGAGTCGGGCCTGCCCCTGCTTCAGCCGTGCCCGGGCCGACGCGATGTCGGCTTCGGTGACCGGTTCGTCGTCTCCGGTGGCGGGAGCCGGGTGCGCGGTCGAGCCGCACACCTCGCACGGTTCCCCCGGCACGAGGTGCGAGGCCAGCTCGACGGCGTGGCCGGCCAGCCGCCGGTCCACGAGGGTCTGGTAGTGCACCGCCGCCGCGGCATTCTCTCCGGCGGCGACCGCATCGGCGAGGTGCGCCGCCGCCAGCTCCTCGTCGAGGCGCTGCACCTGGCCGGCCGCGGCCTGGGCCGCGCGCAGCCGCTCCGTCCGGGCGCGCGCCTCGGGCTCGCGGGCCGCCGCCAGCGCCGCCGCAGCGAGGTCCTGGTCGACCTCGTCCAGCCGTTCCGGCAGCCGCTGCAGCAGCGTCTGGGTCTGCTCGACGGATGTCTGGTGCCGGGCCAGCTCCTCCTGCAGCTGCACGATGACGGCCTCGATGCCGGGCAGCAGCCGTTCGGCGGCCCGCACGTCGTTCAATGATCCGAGTTGGCCGAGGAGGTTTTCGGTGACGATGGTGAGGCTCTCGCACGTTTCGCGCAGATTCGGGTCGTCCCGGTAACCGTCCCAGGCGTCTCGCGCCTGCCGCTCGCCGGCCAGGGCGAGCACGAGCGCTTCCTCCGCCTCGCGACGCGTGCGGAGCGCCGGCCAGACGCGGGACGCCCGGTTCGCGGCCAGCACGGCCGCCCGGTCGGTGGCGACCGTTTCCTGCCCGGCGTCGAGACCGGCCAGGGCTGAGCGGGCTTCGTTGCGGCGGTCCTGTCGGCTGCGCAGGTCTTCCTGAGCCTGCACGGTCACGGTGGCCAGGTTCAACGCGGACGTGGCCCGTTCGGCCTCCTCCGCGGCCGCCGTCAGCAGCTCGTCCAGCTCCGCCAGGGCGGCGGCGAACCAGGCCCGGTCGCGACTGCCGGGCTCGTCGGCCGGCTCGTTCCCGGGCAGTGCAGCGCGCTGCAACTGCCGGGATGCGGTGGCCGCCAGGCCCGCCAGGCGCTGGCGCACGGATTCCAGTTCCTCGTCGAGTAACTTGCGCCGGCCGATCAGCTCGAGCTCGAGCTGTTCGAACCGGGCGCTGCCGAAAAGTGTGCGGAGCACACCGCGCCGGTCGTCGGTCTTGGCCAGCAGAAACCGCTGGAACCGGTTCTGCGCCAGCAGGATGACCTGCAGGAATTGGTCCTGTTTGAGCGGCAGGATGCGGCTGAGTTCGTGCCCGACGTCGACCGGCCGGGTTGCCACGCTGCGCCAGCCCTCAGCGCCCGTCGCGGACGAAGCGCTGTGCCCGCCTGGCAGATCACGCCCGACGGGCAGATCACGGATGTCGAGGCGCGCGTCGGGCGGTGACATGGTCGTACCGAGGCCGCGCTTCTTCTTCTTCTCGTATTTCGGGGTGCGGTAGATGCGGTAGTCGTTCTCGTCGAGAGCGAACTCCAGTTCCACGAAGGTGGGATCGTCCGGTTCGCAGTGGTCGCTGCGCAGCTGGGATTCCGTACCTTCATAGCGCGGCACGCTGCCGTAGAGGGCGAAGCAGACGGCGTCGAGGATGCTGGACTTGCCGGCCCCGGTCTTGCCGGTGATCAGGAAGATTCCGTCGGCGTCGAAACGCTCGAAGTCGATCACCTGTTCATTCTTATAGGGGCCGAATCCGGCGATCCGCAAGCGTTTGATCTTCATCGGCTGATCTCCCTCAGGTCTCCCTCGGTGAGGAGTTCCGCCACCAGGTCGCGCTCGAAATCGGTCTGGCCGACCCCGTTGCGCACGAACTCGAGGAACCCGGCGACAATCTCGCGGTCGGTCTGGCGGTCGATGCGCTCCCCGTAGCTGGCGGCATCCGGGTCGACGACGATGCTCGGGCGATGCTCGAGAGTGACGCAGTGCGGGAATCGTTTCTGCAGGCGACGGATGCCGTCGAGGGGCCGCAGCTGGTCGGTCAGGATCGCCGACACCCAGTCTGGCTCGAACTGCGCGAAGTCGTCATCGGTCAGGAGCTGCTCGATCTCGCCGGTGAGCACGCTGAGCCGGCGCGGGACCGGAAGGTCGATCCATTCGATCTCGGCGGCGTGACCGGCCTGCAGATCGACCAGCCAGCAGCCCCGCGGTTTGCCGGCCTCCGAGAAGGAGTAGTGCAGGGGTGCTCCCGAGTAGCGCACGCGGTCGGCGAGTCGGGCCCGGCCGTGGATGTGGCCGAGGGCGGCGTAGTCCGGGCCGGGGAACTCCGGGCTGTCAAACACCGAAACGGGAACCAGGTCCAGGCCCCCCGCGGTGATGTCCCGCACGGCATCCGTCGCCGCCGACGCCGGCACTCCGGCCGCGAAGCAGTGGCTGAGCACCACCGATCGCCCGCCGCGCGCGGCCAGGTCGTCGCGGATGCGCTGCATCACGAAGGTGAGCACCTGCTCATGGGTCTTCAGCGTTTCGCCTGCAGGGCCCGTGAAGGCACGCTCTTGAAAGGCACGCTCGTGAAAGGCACTGAGGTGGCGGATCAGCGCCGGCTCGAGGTAGGGGATGCCGTAGAAGTGCACGGGCCCGTGCTCGTCGTGCACGGTGACCGGCTCGAGGAACTGCTCCGGCCGGGTCACCACGTGGACGCCCGCGTGCGCTGCCCACTCCGCCTGGAAGCCGAGGCGGGTGGCCGAGTCGTGGTTGCCGCTGGTCATCACCACCGTGGCCCCCGCCTGGCGGATCTCCCGCAGCACCGCCGCGAGCAGGGTGTAGCTCTCCGCCGACGGCATGGCCGAGTCGAAGATGTCGCCGGCCACCGCCACCACATCGATCTGACGCTGCCGCACGACGTCCACCAGCGCATCAAGAACCTGCCGCAGATGGTCCAGGGTCGAATGCGTGTGGAAGGTTCGCCCGATGTGCCAGTCAGAAGTGTGCAGGATCTTCATGCTGCTCACGCTATCGGGGACGACCGACATCGCAGCGACCCCGGATCCATTTTCTTTGTTTACGTTTGTTTTTCTTGACAAACAAAAACAAACACAGGTAACATTTTCATAGTCTAAAAATCAGTGGTTTCGACCACTCAGCGTCGAGGAGGTCGCCATGTTCGCCGAAGAACGTCAGGCTCTGATCGTCGGCCTGGTCAGTAGCTCGAACCGGGTGACCGTCAGCGATCTCGCCTCCCGCTTCGATGTCACCCCCGAAACGGTGCGCCGCGACCTCGACAGCCTGGAAGGCGCCCGCCAGCTGCGCCGGGTGCACGGCGGCGCAGTCGCCTTCGACCGGCAGAGCATGTCCGAGTTCAGCCTCGAAGAGCGCCAGACCCAGAGCCACGACGAGAAGCAGCGCATTGCGGGCGCCGCCCTCACCATGATTCCGAGAAGCCAGACCGGCTCCATCCTGTTGGACGCCGGCACCACCACCGAGCTGCTCGCCGACCTCCTGGTCGGCTGGACCCCGGCGGCACGCGATGACGAACTCCTGGTCATCACCAACGCGGTTCCGATCGCCACCAAGCTCGCCGGCAACGAGGCGGTCCAGGTGTACATCCTGGGCGGCCGCGTGCGCGGACTCACTCGCGCCGTGGTGGGTCCCAGCACCATCGCCCAGCTCGATTCGCTTCGGCCCGACATCGCCTTCGTCGGCGCCAACGGGGTGCACGCCGAGTTCGGTTTCAGCACCCCGGATGCCATTGAATCCGCCGTGAAGACAGCCATCGTCCGTTCGGCCCGCCGCGTTGTCGCGCTGGCCGACTCCTCCAAGCTCGATAAGGAAACCCTGATCCGCTTCGCAGCGCTGGGCGACATTGACGTGCTGATCACGGACGCCCCCCCATCAGAAGAACTTGCCGCAGCCCTGGCCGCGGCCGACGTTGAGGTTGTGATCGCGTGATCATCACGCTTACCCCGAATCCGAGCCTGGATCGCACCATCGAGCTGAGTGGCCCGCTGGCCCGCGGCGAGGTGCAGCGCGCCGGCTCCTCCCACGAAGAGCCCGGCGGCAAGGGCGTGAATATCGTTCGCGCCCTCGAAGCCTCAGGTATCCCGAGCCTCGCCATCCTCCCCGGCGACGACCTGGACCCCGTCCTGGTGGCCCTGCGGGCCGCGGGGGTGCCCCACCTCGGAATGCCGATCGGCGCCACGATCCGCAGCAACGTCGCGCTGACCGAGATCGACGGCACCACCACCAAGGTGAACGTGCCCGGACCGGTGCTGAGCGCCGCCCAGCAGCAGGACCTGATCGAACTCGTGCTGGAGAAGGCGGAAGGTGCCGACTGGCTCGTGCTGGCCGGATCCCTGCCGCCGGGCGTGCCCGTCGACTTCTACGCCAGCATCACCCGGGAGCTGCGCAGCCGATTCGGCGCGACGGCCCCCAGGGTGGCCGTCGACTCGTCCGGCGCCCCCCTCGCCGCGGCCGTCACGGCCGGGCCGGATCTGATCAAACCCAACGCCGAAGAACTGGCCGAGCTGACCGGCATCCCCGACCCGGACAGCCTCGAGGGCAACCCGGTGCTCGTGGCCCGCGCCGCCGAGCGGCTCGTCGTCACCGGCGTCGGCGCCGTGCTGGCCACGCTCGGGTCCAAGGGCGCCGTGCTGGTCACAGCCGACGGCGCCTGGCTCGCCCAAACGCCGCCGATCGTCGCACGCAGCACCGTCGGAGCCGGCGATTCTTCCCTGGCCGGCTACCTGCTCAGCAGCATCGCCGGCGACTCCGCCCCTGATTCTCTTCGCCAGGCCGCAGCCCACGGGGCTGCAGCCGCTTCCCTGCCCGGATCAACCGTTCCGGCCCTGAGCCAAACCAGACCGGGCGACGTCACTCTGACGTTGCTCAACACCCATCCAAAGGAGGATGTCCAGTGAGTGCACTGATCACCCCGGAGCTTGTCGCTCTGGATAAGAACCTCGGAGCCGCACCCTCGAGCGTAATCCGGCATCTTGCCGAGCTCGTCGTCGGCGCCGGCCGCGCCACCGAGATCGAGAGCCTGTACGCGGATGCTCTCGCCCGCGAAGCGAAGACGGCCACCGGGATCCCCGGCGGTCTGGCCATCCCGCATTGCCGTTCGGCAGCCGTTACCGAGCCGACGCTGGCGTTGGCCCGACTGACCTCCCCGGTCGACTTCGGCGCCGCGGACGGTCCCGCTGACCTCGTCTTCCTTATCGCCGCTCCCGAGGGCGCGGACCAGGAGCACCTGAAAATCCTGGCCAAGCTGGCCCGCTCGCTGATGAAGGCTCCCTTCACCACCGCGCTGCGCGCCGCGAAGACCCAGGCCGAGATCGTCGAACTGGTCACCAGTGTCGTCGCCCCGGCCCCCGTGGTCGCGGGCGGCGTCGCCAGCGCGAACGTCGGCAGCACGCCCGCCGCGGCATCCGCCGGCGCCAGGCGCATCGTCGCCGTGACCGCCTGCCCGACCGGCATCGCCCACACCTACATGGCCGCCGAATCCCTCGTCACCGCGGCTAAGGCCGCCGGCGTCGACCTGCAGGTCGAGACCCAGGGCTCGGCCGGCCTCACGATGCTCGACCCGGCCGTCATCGCCGCGGCCGACGCGGTCATCTTCGCCGTCGACGTCGACGTTCGCGGTCGCGAACGCTTCGCCGGCAAGCCCGTCATCCAGGTGCCCGTCAAGCGCGGCATCGACGAGCCGGCCAAGCTCATCCAGGCTGCGCTGGCCGCGGCCCAGAACCCCAACGCCCGCCGCGTCGGCGGAACCGTCGGTGCTGCCGAGGCCGAGGAGACCAACGAGCACTTCGGGCAGAAGGTCAAGCGCGCCCTGCTCACCGGTGTCAGCTACATGATCCCGTTCGTCGCCGGTGGAGGTCTGCTGATCGCCCTCGGATTCCTCCTCGGAGGCTACGAAATCACCGAGGTGGCCGACACGGTCACCCTGGAGAACAGCCTGTTCAACCTGCCGGAAGGCGGCATGCTCACCTACCTGGGAGCCGTCTTCTTCAAGATCGGCGCCCTGTCGATGGGCTTCCTGGTCCCGGCCCTGGCCGGTTACATCGCCTACGCCATCGCCGACCGCCCCGGAATCGCCCCCGGTTTCGTCGCCGGTGCCGTCGCCGGGTTCATGGGTGCCGGCTTCCTCGGCGGCATCGCCGGTGGTCTGCTGGCCGGTATCGCCGCCGCCAGCTTCGCCAAACTCGACGTTCCGCGCTGGCTCCGCAGCCTGATGCCCGTCGTCATCATCCCGCTGGTCGCGTCGATCGTCGCCTCGGGCCTGATGTTCCTGGTCCTCGGTGGCCCGATCGCACTGCTGACCACCGCCCTGAACGAGTGGCTGTCCGGCATGACCGGCGCCTCCGCCATCCTGCTGGGCCTGATCCTGGGCCTGATGATGGGCTTCGACCTCGGCGGACCGGTCAACAAGGTTGCCTACGCCTTCGCCGTCGCCGGCCTCGGCACGGCAACCATGGCGAACCAGGCTCCGTGGGAGATCATGGCCGCAGTCATGGCCGCCGGCATGGTTCCGCCGCTCGCCATGGCCCTGGCCACGGTGCTCGACCGCCGCCTGTTCAGCATCGCCGAGCGCGAGAACGGCAAGGCAGCCTGGCTGCTGGGTGCGTCGTTCATCTCCGAAGGCGCCATCCCGTTCGCGGCCGCAGACGTGTTCCGCGTGATCCCGGCCTCGATGGTCGGCGCCGGCGTGACGGGCGCTCTCTCGATGGCCTGGAGCGTCACCTCCAAGGCCCCGCACGGCGGGATGTTCGTCTTCTTCGCCATCGACAGCTTCGCGCTCTTCGCCCTGGCGATCGCGATCGGCACCGTCGTCGCAGCACTCCTGGTGATCGCGTTGAAGCGTTACGCTCGGAAGACACCGTTGGTCCTCTCGGACGCAGCAGCGCCCGCCCTGGCCAACGCCTGACATCACGTCGGCCGC
>DATISQ010000066.1:0-16668 GCA_035581905.1 Cryobacterium sp. | reverse complement strand
CGATGATCGCCTTCTTTGCATTAGCTTCGAGTGCCATAGATGGGATCCCCTTTCTCTCACTGCGCGGTGCCCGGGGCCGAATGCCTGGGCTCTCTTGTTCCGCGGCCGTCAAACGGCAACCGTCCGAGTTTAGCAGAGTCGGAGGGCCCGGCAGGAAGCGGTCAGAAGACGCGGGCGGCGATCTCGGCCGGGGCGGCGAGCAACTCCTCGATCTCATCGTCGAGGCGTACCAGGGTGAGGGAGGCTCCCGCCATGTCGAGCGAGGTGCAGTACTCACCGACGTAGCTGCGCCCCACGGTGATCCCCCGCGCCGCGAGCTGCTCGTGCGCCCGCCCGAACAGGATGTAGAGCTCACTGATCGGGGTGCCGCCGAGGCCGTTGATCATCAGCGCCACCCGGTCCCCCGCGACGTACGGAAGGTCGCCGACGACCGCGTCGAGCATCTCGTCGGTCATCTCGTTCGCAGTGGTCAGCTTCGCGCGCCGCCGGCCGGGTTCGCCGTGGATGCCCACGCCGACCTCGATCTCGTCCTCCGCCAGCTCGAACAGGGGCGATCCCTTCGCGGGCGGGGTGCAGGAGGTGAGCGCGATCCCCATGGTGCGGGTGACGCTGTCCACCTTCTCGCCCACGCGCACGCACTCCTCGAGGTCGGCGCCGGCCTCGGCCACCGCCCCGACGGCCTTCATCACGAAGAAGTTGCCGGCCACGCCGCGCCGTCCCACGGTGTAGGTGGAGTCCTGCACGGCGACGTCGTCGTCGATGAAGAGGGTCTTCACGGTGATGCCGTCGGCCTCGGCCATTTCCTGGGCCATCTCGAACGCCATCCGGTCACCGGTGTAGTTGTTGACCAGCAGCAGCACCCCCTTCGGCGACGCCAGGAGCTTGGTGGTCTCGTAGACGTAGTCCATGGGCGGCGCGGCGAAGACGTCACCGGGGCACGCGGCATCCAGCATGCCCCGACCCACCGTCATGACGTGCGCCGGCTCGTGGCCGGACCCGGAGCCCTGGATGATCGACACCCGGTCGGGGCTGGGGCTGTCGGCCCGCATGATCAGGTTGTACTCCGGCACGTAGCGCAGCGTGTCGGGGTTCGCGGCGGCGATTCCCTTGAGCATGTCCGGCACGAACTGCTTCGGGTCGTTGACGAATTTCTTCATGGTTCCCTTTCCCTGATACGTGTGGTGGTTGGTGGTCAGAGGTCGTCGCGCGAGGACCATTCCCGGCTGAGGCGCTCCAGGATGACTGCGACGGCGACCGCTCCGGGATCGGGCGACCCGATGCTGCGCTCTCCGGTGTAGCTGGCCCGGCCGCGACGGGCCTGCAGCAGACTCGTGGCATCCGCGCTCGTGCGCGCGACCACGGCGATCCGGGCGAGGATGGTCTCCGGGTCACTGCCGGCGACCAGCTCGGCTTCGAGCGCATCCGTGGCCGGCACGAGGGCGTCGAGCAAGGTCTTGTCGCCGAGGTCGGATTTGCCGCGGGCCTTGATCCCCTCGGCGGCGGCCCGGAGCATCGCGACCACATCGGCGCCGCTGAGTCGATCTTTGCCCGACACCGCGGCGGCCGCGCGCAGGAACGCGGTGCCCCAGAGCGGCCCGGAGGTGCCGCCGATGCGCCCGGAGATGACCAGCGCCACCTTCTTCAGGAATGCCGAGGGGTTGGAGCGGTCGAAGGTGTCCCAGTCGGCGAGCACGATCTCGAACCCGCGGGCCAGGGAGAACCCGAAGTCGCCGTCGCCGACGACGGCGTCGAGGTCCCCGAACTCCCGTTCGTTTTCGACGGCCGTCCGGGCGATGCTGTGAACGACGAATTCGGTGTCGGACAGGGCTGAGCGTGTCATCGGTTCTCCAGATCGGGGGCGCTGGGGGCGGGGGCGCTGAGGATGGTGATGAAATCGGACAGGTCGACGAAGAATTCCGGCTTCAGGCCCAATGGGTCCTGGAGGGTCACGGTGGTGGGTCCGCCGGGGTCCCCGAGCGACGACACCACCAGGGCCGCCCCGGTGAAGTCCTCCTCCGCGGTGTAGCCGCTGATCGTGATCACGGTGCGGAGGCCTGCGGCGAGCGCCGACCGGAGGCCGTTCGCGCTGTCCTCGACGACCACGGCGTCGGCGGCGTCGGTTCCGAGTTCACGCAGGGCGTGCAGGTAGATGTCCGGTGCCGGCTTCTTCCGGTCGACGATGTCGCCGGCGAAGACCCGGAAGATCCCGGCCAACTCGGGTCCGACCGCGTGCGTGAGCACGGCGCGCACGGAGGCCTCGGCCGAAGTGGAGGCCACGGCGAGGGTCCAGCCGGCGGATACGGCCTGGGCGACGAGTCGACGGATGCCCGGTCGGGCCGGCAGCGCGCCGCCGGCGACCCGCTCGGTGTAGATCTCGGTCTTCCGCCGGTGCCAGCGGGCGACGGCCGAGTCGAGGGCCGCGGGGTCATCGTGCGGCAGTCCGAGCACGGAGGCCACCGCCGGGGTGACGATGCTGCGCATCCGTTCCTTCCCTCCCCCGATCTTCACCTTGCCGGCGTAGTCGGAATCGCTCCAGTGCACCGGCACCGAGAATTCCTGGAAGGTCTGATTGAAGGCCGGCAGGTGGCCGTCGCGTTCGGTGTCGGCCAGCACCCCGTCGCAGTCGAAGATGAGCGTCGGCATCGTGTCAGGCCTTCCCCGCGCTGCCGAATTGCGCGGCCAGGTCGCGGGTGAGGGCCGAGACGTCGCCGCTCACCTGGCGAAACAGCGACGGCGGGTCCCATTTGGCCCTGGTCTCCGCTTCTTTCAGGAAGGCGAGGCTCGACTGCATGAACGTCATCTTCAGGGCGGTGGAAATGTTGACCTTGGCGCAGCCGCGCCCGATCAGGTCGGTGAACTGCGCCGGGCTGAGACCGCTGCCGCCGTGCAGGGCGATCGGGATCGGGTGCGCGGCCACCAAATCGGTGACCCGGTCGAAGTCGAGCACCGGCTCGCGCTTGTAGACGCCGTGCGCGTTGCCGATGGCCGGAGCGAAGACATCCACCCCGGTGGCTTCGATGAACCGCAGCGAGATCTCCAGGCTCTGCCGGGCGGAGGCGACCTCGGAGCCGATCCCGTCTTCCACACCGGTGATCGACTCGATCTCGCCCTCCACATGCGCGCCGAAACCGCGGGCCTCGGCGACGACCTCGATGGTCTGCCGCTGGTTCTCCGCGACGGGAAGGGCGGAGGCGTCGAAGAGCACCGAGTTCCAGCCCTGGCGCAGGCACTCGGAGATCACGGCCCGGTCCGGACAGTGGTCGAGGTGCAGCACCACGGGCACCTCGATGCCGGCGGTCATCGCCTCCCACATGGCGAACAGCACCTTCGACCCGATCATCTGCACGGTCTTGACGGATGTCTGCACGATCACCGGGGAGCGCGCCTCGACCGCCCCGGCGAGCACGGCCTCCATGGTCAAGTCGTTCACGATATTGATCGCGGGCACGCCGTAACGTTCGGCGAATGCCCGGTCAACGACGGCTTTCAGCGTTGAGATCGCCACCTGTGCCTCCCCGGTCCGATGCCGGTCATCGTAGGCTCGCCACCCGAAGCGGACAATGGGGCCCGGCGACGCGCTTGCCTATGCCGGCTTCGGCCGGTGCCGGAAGGAGAACTTCGCCCGCTTCGTGAGCGAATCGTCGGGATGATCCCAGACCTTGATGATCGCCCAGCTCACGGCGACGAGCGGCACGGCGAGCACGGCCCCGGCGATGCCGCCGAGGATGGTGCCCGCGGTCAGGGCGACGAGGATCACCAGCGGATGCAGTTTCAGCGCCCCCGCCATCACCACCGGGCTGAGCAGGTCGCCCTCGAGCTGGTTGACCAGGATCACGATGGCCACGACGATCAGTGCCACGATCGGCCCGTTGGCCACCAGTGCCACGAGCGCGGCCAGGATGCCCGCGAGGGTCGCCCCGATCAGCGGGATGAACGCGGTGAGGAACACGATCACGGCCAGCGGCAGCGCCAGCGGAACCTGCAGAATGGCCAGTCCGATGCCGATGAAGACGGCGTCGACCAGGGCGATGATCGCCGTTCCGCGCACATACTGGCCGAGAACCGTCGGGGTGACGGCGCCGACCCGGTGCGCGCGCTCGAGGCGCTCGCCGTGCAGGAAGCGCAGGAAGAAACTCCAGATCTTGCCGCCGTCCTTCAGGAAGAAGAACAGAATCACGATCACGAGGATGGTTCCGGTGACCAGTTCCACCGCCGCCGTCACCCCGGCGAGCGCACCCGTGCCGAATTGCGCGCTCGTGACGAAGCCCACGACCGCATCACGCACCGCGTCGAACTGCGCCGAGTCCAGCGCGAGCGGACCGTCGACCAGCAGCCCCTGCAGCTCGTCGAGGCCGTCGCTGGCTGCCGTCGCCAGTTCCCCCCACTGGTTGCGCACCGCGAAGATGATGAGCGTGACGATACCGCCGAGGATGAGCGCCCCCGCCAACAGGGTGACCCAGGTCGCAAGCATGCTCGAGAGGCCCCGACTCCGCAGCCAGGCGACCAGCGGTGCCAGCGCCGACGCCAGGATGAGCGCCACCAGCACGGGGATCACCACGAGCTTCACCTGTACCAGGGTGTAGACGGCGCCGGCGGCCAGCACGACCACGACGATGATCTGGGCGGAGCGGATGGCCCACCGGCCGAGACGGTCGGTCAGCAGGTTCCGGGAGGGGGGCGAAGGGTAGTCAGCGCGCATGCTGACACCATAGGCACCTGTCCCGCGCAGGTAAACGGGCGACGGCGTTGACTCCGGCGGCCGGCTCGGAGCCGGGCCGCCGCTTTGACGTGTGAGCGCTACCGCGCCGCCGACTCGGCCGCTTGCTGCTCGAGCGGCATTTGCTCGACCGGCGTCGGCTCGACCGGCGTCGGCTCGGGCAGCTCCGCCTGGGCGGCGTCGTCCGACTCCGCACGGGCGTGCTCCACCGGGTGCTTGCGACGCCAGAGCTTCCACCGGCGCTGCTCCCCCTCGGAGAGGGCCGCGGTGATCCGGTCATCCATCTGGTCGCCGAAGTGATCGTCGAAGTTCTCTTCGAGGTGATCGGTGACGTTCTTCCTGATCCGCCGGGACAGCTCTTCCCGGCGCTGACGCCGTTCGAGGCGCACCAGCACCTGATGCTCCTCCTGGAATGCCTTGTAGGTGGCGACGCACATACCGATCATGACCACACTGACCGGGATGGCGGTCAGGATGGCTCCGGTCTGCAATGCCGCGAGCCCACCGGCCAGCAGCAACGCGATCGCGACCAGGCCGCTGAGACCTGCCCAGAGGATGCGGCTCCACTTGGGCGGGTTGGTGTCGCCGCCCGAGGCGAGCATGTCGATGACGAGCGAACCGGAGTCGGCCGATGTGATGAAGAAGATGGCCACCACGATCACGGCGAGCACCGACAGCACACCACCGAACGGCAGGCCGGAGAGGAAGTCGAAGAGTACGTTCTCGGCGATGATGCCCTCTGCCGGGTCGAACAGTCCGCCGCCATCGCCGCCCCATGCCTGCTTGATGGCGCTGCCGCCCATGACCGCGAACCAGGCGAAGGTCACCAGGGTCGGCACCAGCAGCACACCGGCCACGAACTCACGCACCGTGCGCCCACGGGAGATCCGGGCGATGAAGACGCCGACGAACGGCGCCCACGAGATCCACCAGCCCCAGTAGAAGACGGTCCAGGCACCCTGCCAGTCAAGGCCGGTCTGGCCGGTGAACGAGCCGGCGTCGAACGTGAGGCCGACGACGCCCTGCAGGTAGCCGCCGATCGACTCGACGAAGACCCGGAGCAGGTAGAGCGTGGGGCCGAGGATCAGCACCGCGACCAGGAGGAGCCCGGCCATGCCGAGGTTGATGTTCGAGAGCCATTTGATGCCCCGGCCCACGCCACTCACGACGGACACCGTGGCGATCAGCGTGATGATGACGATGAGCACCACGAGCAGGGTGTTGTTGACCTCGCCCACGACGCCCAGGTGACTGAGGCCGGCCGCGATCTGCTTGACGCCCAGGCCGAGGGAGGTGGCCACGCCGAACAGCGTACCGACGATCGCGATCACGTCGATGGCGTCGCCGAGTCGACCGCGCACCCGGTCGCCGAGGATCGGCTCCAGGGCCCACCGGATCGAGACGGGGCGTCCCTTGCGATGGATGGCATAGGCGAGCGACAGGCCGACGACGGCGTAGATGGCCCAGGCGTGGAAGCCCCAGTGCAGGAACGTCTGCGACATGGCCGCGGCCGCCAGCTCCTGGCTGCCGCCCGTGACGCCGGGCTTCGGGCTGGTGAAATGGGTGAGCGGCTCGGCCGTGCCCCAGAACACGAGACCGATGCCCATGCCGGCGGCGAAGAGCATCGAGAACCAGGACATCAGCCCGAACTCGGGCACATCGTCATCCTGGCCGAGCTTGATGTCACCGAAGCGGCTCAGCCCCATCCAGACGGCGAAGACGACGAACGCGGCGACGATCAGGATGTAGTACGGGCCGAGGCCGGCCACGACCCAGCCCTGCAGCAGGGCGAGGGTATCCCCCGTGCGGGTGGGGAAGATGATGGCGACCACGACGACGAGCAGGATGATGATCAGGGCCGGAAAGAAGACCCGCGGGGCAGGCACGATCTTGCCGCCGGTGCGGTGGTGGGACTGGTCCGGGCTTCGATCGTCGGGATGGCTCGGTGAGGAGAGGGGTGCGGTCACGTGGTGCTTTCTGGATCGGGAGCATGGACCGCCGCCATCGTGGTCGGACAGGCGCGGAACGGGGACTGTGTCAGCACCTCGACGACGAGGCCTGCAGCGAGACCGGGACCCGGTTCCAGAACGGAAGGGGGGATGCCCGGTGCGAATCGTCCAGCCTAGCTCTTCCGTGCCGATTCCGCGGCGCCCCTCTTCCGTGCCGCCGTGCCTGCCTCGTCCGGCTCAGGCGCGCTGAGCGCTGATGGCAGCCGCGGCCTGGTGCAGAACGGCCTCCGTTCCCGCGTAGATGCCGGCGGCGCGCGGCCAGTGGCTGATCACGTCGGTGAAGCCGAGCGCGGACGCCCGGCCCACGGCATCCTCGAACGCCCCGATGCTCTGCAGGGAATAGCTGCCACCGCTGTCGAGGGACAGGTACCGATCGATGGTGGCAGGGTCGCGGCCCGCGGCCCGGGCCGTGTCCTCCAGCCGGCGCGTCAGGGCAGCCACCGCCGCCCACCAGTCCTCGCCCACGGCGCCGTCCGCTCCCGTCGTCACCCAGCCGGAGCCGAACGTCGTGACCAGGCGCAGCCCTTTGGGCCCGTTCGCGGCGATGACGAACGGTACCCGCGGCGCCTGCGCCGGAACGCCGACCATACGCGCGCCGACCGCGGTCGCCCATTCCCCCTCAAAGCTGACGCCGCCGCTGCCCGGTTCCTCGTGGCGCAGCAGCCGGTCGAGGGCCGTGACGAACGCGGCGAAGCGCTCAGCCCTCTGCCGGGGGGTGAACTCGGGCTGGCCGAGCACGGAGGCGTCGAACCCGGTGCCGCCGGAGCCGACCCCGAGCAGGAACCGTCCGCCGGCGATGTCGTCGAGGGTGGCGATCTCCTTGGCGAAGGTCACCGGATGCCGGAAGTTCGGTGACGAGACGAAGGTCCCCAGCCGGATCCGGGAGGTGACGACCGCCGCCGCGGTCAGCGTCGGGATGGTCGCGTGCCAGGGCTGATCGGCCAGGGACCGCCAGGACAGGTGGTCGTAGGTCCAGGCGTGGTCGAAGCCGAGCTGCTCCGCGCCCTGCCACCGGCGGCGGGCCTCCGGCCACGAGTCCTGCGGGAGAATGACGATTCCGAAGCGCATGCTGTGAGTCTACGGAGCGGCCTCCCGCACGCCTTCTCGCCCGGCGTGTGCGGTGCTATTAATGGTGCTCGATCGGCGTTCTGTCCTCCTCCGGCAGCCGGTCGGCCACGGATGACACCAGACCCCCGTGGCGGCACCCGGCCCACGTTCCGGATGCCGCCGCGGGCCATTGCGCTCGGGTCGGAGGCCCCGGCACACGGCCTAATCGGGATTTTCTGTGGTGCGCGTCACCGGCCGGTGCCACACTCGTCCCATGACAGGCTCATCGCACGGTTCTTCCCGGTGCACGATCGTGCCGCCGTATCTGCTGCTGCGCCTGGCCCGGGTCGACGACCCCCGGCTCGCTGCAGCGGCCGAGGCGGCACGGCGGTCGCTGATGCGGGACGTGCCGATCCGTGAGCTGCGCGCGGCGGCGCATCCGTCACCGCCGTCGACCGCCCGACCGGGGGTGCGCGTTGGTCCGACGGCCCGCGTGCGCGGGCGACTCGACCGGGCCGTGTCGGATGCCGGGGGCCTGGAACGTCTGCCGGGCCGGCTGATTCGTCGCGAGGGCCAGCCCGCCGTGGCCGACCTGGCGGTCAATGAGGCCTGGGACGGGCTCGGGCACACGCATTCCCTGTTCTGGAACGTGTTCGAGCGTGACTCGATCGACGACCGCGGGTTGTCACTCGAGGCGACCGTGCACTACGGCCGCCACTACGACAACGCTTTCTGGGACGGCGAGCGCATGGTCTTCGGCGACGGAGACGGCCAGGTCTTCAACCGATTCACCTCATCGCTGACCGTGATCGGGCACGAGCTCACGCACGGAGTGACCCAGTTCACCGCCAACCTCGCCTACGAGGGGCAGTCGGGCGCGATCAACGAATCGCTCTCGGACGTGTTCGGGTCCCTGGTGGAGCAGCGGTTCCTGGGCCAGTCCGCCGCCGAGGCCGGCTGGTTGATCGGTGAGGGGCTCTTCACCGACCAGGTGCAGGGGGTCGCACTGCGCTCGCTGAAGGCTCCCGGCACCGCGTACAACGACGATGTGCTCGGCAAGGACCCGCAGCCCGCGGACATGGCCGGTTATATCGAAACCGAGGACGATAACGGCGGGGTGCACCTGAACTCCGGCATCCCGAACCGGGCGTTCTACCTCGTGGCCACCGCCCTCGGCGGCAACGCCTGGGAGACGGCCGGCCAGATCTGGTTCGACACCCTCACCTCCGGCCCGCTCGGCCGGGCCGTCGACTTCGCCGGGTTCGCCCGGGCGACTTCCCGGGCTGCGGTCACGCGCCACGGAGCCGGGTCCCGCGAACACGAGGCGGTGATCGCCGGCTGGCGTGCTGTCGGACTCGGCGGCGGGCTCGGTGCCGGCTCTCGGCCCCGGTCCGGCACCCGGTCGGGGAATGCGGCCGGCGCCGGCCGCGCCGTCGTCGATCCGGCCGTTCGCCCGGAGTAACATCGGCCCTATGAAGGTCGTCGTTTCGCGCAGCGGTGGCTTGGCCGGCATCCGCACCACCTGGGAGGTCCGGGTGGACGAACAACCGGACCGATCCGCCTGGGCGGACCTGCTCGCCGGACTGCCCTGGGACGAGGTGTCCGAGACGGCGCCGCAGCCCGACCGGTACGTCTACCGCATCCGCTGCGCGCCGCACGAGGTCGTGCTCGGCGAACAGCAGGTCTGCGGGCCGTGGAAAGAACTTATTGACCGGGTCAGAGCCGTGATAGAGGCCCGCTGACCCCCTCGGCGTCACAAGCACCTGAGAATGGACTGTTAGAATTGCCCCAATAAAGGGGGCCTCCATCGCTAATCTGCTGGCTGTTAAATCTTCACGTTCTTTTATCCGTTCATCGACACTGAACCGTTCGATCGCTGTGGCCCTCGGCCTCCTCCTGTCTGCCTTTGTCCTGACCGCTTCGCCTCTGGCGCCCGCTTCGGCCGCTCCGGTCGACGGGACGGTCGAACAGTGCAACGACGTTGCGGGAATCGACGGCGGCACCGGCGCCGTCGAGTGCAGCGTCACGATCGACAATTATCTCGATCTGGCCACCGGCGCGACCAAGTCCACCACCAGCACCGTGGTGAGCGTCCACAAGGCGAACACCGAGGTCCCGCTCCCCGCGGCGACGGTCGTCAACTCCACCGAGCTGATCAGGTCCGTCGATCAGTGCAACGGCGCGATCAACGTCGGCGGCGGTAACACCATCTGCACGGTGACCGTGAACAACCACATCACCGGCGCGACCACCGAATACCCGGCCACGGTCAACCAGTGCGTCGGCTCCGGAGCGAGCACGGAACTCGACTGCGTGCCCGTCCAGAACACCACCGATGCGACCGTCACCCAGTGCAACAACTCGGGCAACGGCGGCGGAGCCGATGTGCACTGCCGGGTGAACCCTTCCGCGACTGTGACCACTGAAGTTCCCGTCACCGTGAACCAGTGCAACTACTCCAGCAACGGCGGCGGCTCCACCGTGGAGTGCGCGACCGAGCTGAACACCATCATGCTCGCGGCCGAGGTCACGCCGACGTCCACCCCGACGCCGACCCCGACGCCGACCGAGACGGCCCTCCCGGGTGACGCCGACACGATCGACTCCGCTCCCGAGCTTGCCGCGACCGGCGTCGACTCGGCTCCGCTGTTGATCTCCGTGGCCGCGGGCACCCTGCTCCTCGGACTCGGCGCACTGCTCGCCCTGCGACGCACCCTGCGCCCCGTCCGTCAGGACTGATCCGGTCCGCTGAACGGCTCGAGAACGCGCCGACCTCCCTCGGGGGGGGGTCGGCGCGTTTTTTTGTACCCGGCACCGGTTCGCGCTGGGCCGGAGCGCGTGGGACGATGAACCATGGAAACCAACGACCTGTATCCGGTTCAGAACCTCACCGAGGACGAATGTTGGGATCTTCTGATCTCGTCCAGTTTCGGACGACTCGCGCTGAGCATTTCCGGTGAGCCTGACATCTACCCGGTGAACTTCGTTGCCTCGGACAAGCGGCTCCTTTTCCGCACCGCCGAGGGGACGAAGCTCTTTGAGCTGACGGTGAACAATCGGGTCGCCTTCGAGACCGACGGCATCGGCCGGAGCGAAGCCTGGAGCGTCGTCGTGCGAGGCGAGGCCCGCGTTCTCGAGAAGGAGACCGAGATCGACGCCGCAGATCAGCTGCCGCTGCGCCCGCTGATCCCGACCCTGAAGTACATCTACGTGGAGATCGTCCCGACGGCGGTCACCGGCCGCCGTTTCCAGCTCGGCCCGGAACCCGACCGGTACTAGGCCCGGAACCCCGCTCAGCGGACACCTCGTGGCTCGCTTAATCGCGGAGATGTTCGTGAGACGCCGGTGGCCAGCCCGGCCGTGAGGACGGCGGACAGCACCGCGGACGGGTCAGGCCAGGGAGTCGGCGGACAGGCTGATCAGGCGGAGAAGCGCGTCGCCGTAGGCATCCGCGGGGTCGGCGGCGTCGAAGGATTCCGGCGACCCGTTCAGCTCGACCGTGACCCGGTGGCTGCCCTCAGCCTGCCGGACGAGCGACCGGAAGGTGCTCCGCAGCAGGCCGCGCAGCTGGTCCTCACGCGGAAACCACAGCGCATCCTCGAGGGCCAGCGAGTCCAGCGCCCACTCGGTGGTGCCGTTGAAGCCGAGGATCGTTCCCGTGTCGAACTCGTGCGGCTCGATGGTCATGTCACTGACCGTGAACACGTCGCTCTCGAAGCCGGAACGCTCGATGCGGAAGGCATCGCCCGAGACGGGACGCCAGCGCAGCCCGGCCTCGGCCAGGGCCCGCGCTCTATCGATTGAGATCATGAAGCCGACTCCGCCCACTAGCGTTGTGGAGAAAACTATATTCCAGGAGGACCGGTGTGACGCGGACGGTGAACCTGACCGTGCATGTGAAGCCCGGCAGCCGCAAGGGGCCTCTGGTCACCGTGGACGAGCCGGGCCAGGAGCCGGGCGACGACACACCCCGGGCTCCGACGGATGCCACGCTCACCGTGTTCCTGCAGCAGCGGGCCGTGGAGGGGGCCGCCAACGATGCGCTGGTGAAGCTGCTGGCCAAGCACTTCGGCGTGTCCCGGAGCGCGGTGACCATCGTGCGCGGCCACACCTCCCGGATCAAGCACGTGCGAATCGAACACGATTCGTAGCGAATGGCCACTCGCGTGACGACTCGCACGTGCGTCTGTCCGTGCGGGTTTCTAGCGGGTGCCGAGCAGGTCGATCACGAAGATCAGGGTCTGGCCGGAGAGCTGGTGTCCTCCGCCGGCCGGTCCGTAGGCCAGGTGCGGCGGAACGACCAGCTTGCGGCGGCCACCGACCTTCATCCCGGGGATGCCCTGCTGCCAGCCGGCAATGAGCTGGCCGAGCGGGAAGTTGATCGACTGCCCGCGGCTCCAGGAGGAGTCGAATTCGTCTCCGGTGTCGTAGGCGACGCCGAGGTAGTGCACGTTGACGGTGGCGCCGGGGGTTGCCTCGGCACCCTCGCCAACCACGATGTCGGTGATAGTCAGTTCGGTGGGCGCGGGGCCCTCCGGAGCGTCGAGTTCGGGCTTGGTATTCAGATCAGTCATTCCTCTATCCAATCGGATTGCGCGCTCGCCCGCACGCCGAAAATTCCCCCTTGCGCGAACGCGAGTGCCGGGCGCACCATGGAAGCAGAACTCGCCGCTTCGGGAGAGTTGTCGGCAGTGCCACACCACCGGGCGGCGAGTCCTTACTGGCCGGCATCAACGGTCAGCTGATCACGCCGGCACGGTCGCGCTGGATCCGCCCCAGAAGCTCCGCTTCGTCGGCACGGTCGACGTTCGCGGCCGTGCCGTTCAGCATTCGCTGTCGGGCGAAGGCGAGGCGGGTGGAGTTGTGGATGAAGTCGCGCATCGCCCGTTTCCGGGTCTCCGGCTGCCGCGCGGCCCAGCCGCGGGCCTGGCGCCGGCCATCGCTTGTGGCGAGCATGCCCACCTCGGCCAGGCTGAACCAGCCGGCCGCGGCGTACTCGCGCAGCCGGAGCACGGTGACGCGCTCCTCCTGGCGCCGCAGCAGAACGACAACCACGATCGCGGCCAGGAACAGGGGCACCTGCACGGCGAGGTAGTAGGCCACCAGCGAGTCACTCTCGACGAGGTAGAACGCCCCGTTCCAGACGAAGTGCAGGAAGATCGCAGAGACGAATCCGAGCACGATCGTCACGACGGCCGCGACGGGCCGGAACCGGACCGCCAGCCCGCACGCGATGCCGATGCAGGCGGTGAACATGACATGGGCGAAGGGCGACAGCACCCCGCGCACCAGGAACGTGAAGCCGAGGTTCTCGGCGCCGCCCTCCATCATCGCCACCCCGAAGTACTGGATGTTCTCGGTAAAGGCGAAACCGGCGGCGATCGTCGCGGCATAGACCACGCCGTCGACCGGGCCGTCGAATCTGCGGCGCAGCACCCAGAAGAGCAGCAGCACCCCGGCCCCCTTGGCTGCCTCCTCGACGAGGGGCGCCTGGAAGACGGCGGCGGCGAAACCGTCATCCGTCTCACTGAGCCCGGCGCCGGCCCGGGCCAGTTGCACGCCCAGGTCGAAGAGCAGCGCGGTCACGACGGAGACACCGGCACCCCAGAGGAATGCGAACCAGAGGGCTGGGCGCGGCTCCGGCTCCCAGCGGTCGATCCAGCGCACCGCGAGCAGGATCCCGATCAGGGGGATCAGGGCCAGGATGAGGCCGACCAGCAGCGTGCCGGTCCCGAGGAAGGTGGCCAGATAGACGAAGACCAGCAGCAAGGCGGCTCCCCCGACGACGAGGCCGGCGACGGTGAGAGTGACGAGGCCCGCCCGGGTGCGACTCACCGGGGCCGTCCAGACGGGCTGTACCGGCTGGGCCGCGGGCTGCACCGGCTGGGCAACAGGCTGGTTTGCTGCCGAATGCGAGTGCGGGGCGGCGGCGGCGGGGTGCGCCGGGGTCGGCTCTTGGGTCATACCCAACAGATTAGCGGCGTGCTCACGGCTCGAACATCGTGCCCGGGTTCAGGATGCCCAGCGGGTCGAAGACCGTCTTGATCCGACGTTGCAGGTCGAACCCGGTGTCACCGAGCTCCTCGGCCAGCCAGCGCCGCTTGAGCACGCCGACCCCGTGCTCGCCGGTGAGGGTGCCGCCGAGTTCGAGCGCGGCCCGGAAGAGTTCGCCGGCCGCCGCCCAGACCTGCTCGGGCACGACCGGCTCCGCGCTGGCCCGGGCCGGATCGAACGGGATCAGGAAGTTGGGGTGCAGGTTGCCGTCGCCGGCGTGGGCCACCGTGGGGATGGGCAGTCCCGTGCGGGCGCTGATCTCGGCGATCCGCTCGAACATCTCGGCCAGCCGGGACCGGGGCACGCAGACATCCTCGATCAGGACATCGCCGTGGGCGGCCAGCGCCGGGTGCGCGGCCCGCCGCACGGCCAGCAGGCGATCGGCGGATTCGGTGTCGGTGGAGACGCGCACCTCCCCGCCCGCGGCCCGCAACACGGCCACGGCCTGGTCCGCCTCGGCCTGGCTCGCCGGGCCATCCGTCTGCACCAGCAGGAACGCTCCCCCGGCCGGTACCCCCTGGGAGAGGCGCGGCCCGAGGTGAGTCACGATCAGGGCCAGGGCCACCGGGTCGATGAGTTCCATCACGGCCGGGCGCAGCCGGGCCGCCGTGACGAGAACGGATGCCGCGGCCGCCTGGGCCACGTCGGGGAACGTGGCGCCGATCGTGACCGTTTCACCCAGCGTGATGGCGCGCGCCCGCACGGTGGCCTCCACGATCACGCCCAGGGTGCCCTCCGAGCCGGTGAGCAGCGCCGTCAGGTCGTAGCCGGTGACACCCTTCACGGTGCGGTGCCCGGTCTTCATCAGGCTCCCGTCGGCGAGCACCACCGTCAGCGCCAGCACAGCCTCCCGGGTGACGCCGTACTTCGCGCAGAGCAGCCCGCCCGCGTTCGTGGCGATGTTGCCGCCGACCGTGGAGTACGCCCGGCTCGCCGGGTCAGGAGCGAACCACAGCCCGTGCGCGGCGAGGGCCGTGTTGAGGTCGCCGTTCAGAACACCCGGCTCGACCACGGCCAGCTCGTCCTCCGGACGGATCGCCAGGATGCGGTTCATCCGCTCGACGCTCAGCACGATGGCCCCATCCGTGCCGCACGCTCCCCCGGCCAGGCCCGTCCCGGCGCCCCGGGTGACCACCGGCACCCGGAACTCGGTCGCGATGCGGAGCGTGGCCTGCACCTGCTCCACGGATGCGGCGTAGACGACCGCGAGCGGCATCCCCGGCGCCACCCAGCCCGATTTGTCGGCGCGAGCGGCGGCGAGGTCGCGCCGGTCGATGCTGACGTGGGTGCCGAGTTCGGCCTGCAGTCGCTCCAGTGCGGTCATCCGCCCAGAGTACCGGGCCGCGGGGCTCCGGCGCGGCGCGGGCGATGGCCGATTCCCGCTGGTGCGCCCGGGCCCGCGGTGACAGGCTGGTCCGGTGACCACCCCTCCTGCCGGCCCCGATCCCGTCTTCACCGAGCGGTACCGGGCCATGTCCTCCCGGGACTCCCGCTTCGACGGGCAGTTCATCACGGGCGTGCACTCCACCGGGATCTACTGCCGCCCCAGCTGCCCGGCGGCCACCCCGAAGCCCGCCAATGTGTCGTTCTACCTGACCAGCGCCGCCGCGCACGAGGCCGGGCTGCGGGCCTGCAAACGCTGCCTGCCCGACGCCGTCCCCGGGTCGCCGGACTGGGACATCCGTGACGACCTCGCCGCCCGCGCGATGCGTCTGATCAGCGACGGCACGGTCGAGCGGGAAGGGGTGCCCGGCCTCGCCCGCCGCCTCGGCTACAGCGAACGGCACCTCACCCGGGTGCTCGTGACCGAGCTGGGCGCCGGCCCGCTCGCACTCGCCCGGGCGCACCGCGCGCAGACCGCCCGCCTGCTGCTTTCCAGCACGGATGTCCCGATCACCGAGGTCGCGTTCGCCGCCGGGTTCGGCAGCGTGCGCCAGTTCAACGACACCATCGCCGCCGTCTACGAGCGCACCCCCACCGAGCTGCGCCGCACTGCCTCGTCCTCCTCTCACTCCCGCTCCCGCCCTGCCGGTCGCGAGAGCACACAATCCGCCGCCTGGGAGTCATCGAAGGGGCAGATTGTGCGCTCTCGCGGGATCTCGGGCGACGACGGCGGGGGCGGCGGGGGCGGCTTCGGGGTCGGGACGGGGATCGACCTGCAGCTGCCGGCGCGGGCGCCGTTCGACGGGGTGGGCGTGCTGCGGTTCCTCGCCGCACGAGGACTCGCGGGGGTGGAGCAGGCGACGGATGCCCGGTACGCGCGCACGCTGCGTCTGCCGAACGGCCCCGCCACGGTGGAGCTGACGCTGTCGGGCACGGCGGCCGCGCCGGCCGTCGCCTGCCGCGCCCGCCTGACCAGCCTCGCCGACCTGGCACCGCTCGTCAGCCGGGTGCGGCGCCTGCTCGACCTGGACGCGGATTCCCGGGCGATCGACCTGGCGCTCGGCAGGGACCCTCAGCTTTCGGCCGGAGTCGCGGCCACGCCCGGCATGCGCGTGCCGGGCAGCATGGACCCCGAGGAGACGCTGTTCCGCGCGCTCATCGGCCAGCAGGTCTCGGTGGCCTCCGCCCGGACGGCGCTCACCCGGCTGGCCGAGGCGCTCGGCGACGAGTTGGTCCCGGGTGCAGGCGGCGGCGAGGCCGGCAGCAGCACCAGCACCTCCGGTCTCGGCTCCGGCTCCGGCTCCGGCCCGACCGACGCTCCCCTCAGCCGGCTGTTCCCCACCGCCGAGCGGATCGCGGCCGAGGGGCGCGGCGTGCTCCGCGGTCCGGCCGCGCGCATCGACGCGATCATCCGCGTGGCGGAGGCGCTCACTTCCGGCGAGCTGGTGCTCTCCTATG
>DATISQ010000065.1:0-6356 GCA_035581905.1 Cryobacterium sp. | reverse complement strand
AAGGAATCCCTCGCCGCGCACTGAGCCCGCCGCGCAGCGACACCACACACCTGAATACCCTTCATTCCAAGGAGATACGAAAAATGACTGAGAACACTCCCCTCGCCGAACTGTCACTGGCCGGCGTCAGCATCTGGCTGGACGACCTGTCCCGGGAACGCATCGCGTCCGGCGGCCTGACGAACCTGATCGACACGAAGAACGTCGTCGGTGTGACCACCAACCCGACGATCTTCGCCGGCGCCCTCAGCAAGGGCGAAGCCTACGCGGAGCAGGTTGCCGCTCTCGCCGCCGCCGGCACCAGCGTGCAGGATGCCGTGTTCGAGATCACCACCGACGATGTGACCGCGGCCTGCGATATCTTCCGCCCGGTTTACGATCGCACCCACGGCGTCGACGGGCGCGTCTCGATCGAGGTCGAGCCCGGACTGGCCCACGACGCGGCCGGCACGGTCGCCCAGGCGCAGGAGCTGTGGGCGAAGGTCGACCGGCCCAACGCCATGATCAAGATCCCCGCCACGGTGGAAGGCCTCGAAGCGATTACGGCGACGATCGCTCTCGGCATCAGCGTCAACGTCACCCTGATCTTCAGCCTCGAGCGTCACCGCGAGGTCATCAATGCGTACCTGTCCGGACTGGAGAAAGCCAAGGCCGCCGGCATCGACCTCGCCACGATCCACTCCGTCGCGTCGTTCTTCGTGTCGCGCGTCGACACCGAGATCAACGGCCGCCTCGAGGTCATCGGAACGGATGCCGCGCTCGCGCTCAAGAGCAAGGCCGGCGTCGCCAACGCCCAGCTCGCGTACCAGGTCTACGAGGAAGCTTTCTCCTCGGAGCGCGCCCTCGGCCTGATCAGCGCCGGAGCCAACAAGCAGCGCCCCCTCTGGGCCTCCACCGGCGTCAAGGACCCCAGCCTCCCCGACACCCTCTACGTGACCAACCTGGTCGCGCCCGAGGTCGTCAACACCATGCCGGAGAAGACCCTCGAGGCCACACTCGACCACGGAGTCATCCCCGCCAACTCCATCACCGGAGCGTACGACGAAGCCAACCTGGTTCTCGACGCTCTCGCCAACGAGGGTGTCTCGTACAACGACGTCACCCAGGTTCTCGAAGCCGAAGGCGTGGCCAAGTTCATCATCTCCTGGAACGAACTCCTCGACACCGTGACCGCTGCCCTCGACGCCGCCAAGGCGCCGGGGACCGAGGCCTCACTTTGAGCTTCCGCGTCTCCGTCAGCGGCTTGGCGGCCCAGGCCGTTCGCAGCACCGTCCCGACCCTGGTAGCCGACCTCGTCGCATCCGGAATCACCGCCCTCGACCCGGCTCTCTGGGGCCCCGAGGCCGAAGCCGAGGCCGCCAAGCGCCTCGGCTGGACCGAGTCCGTCGCGGATTCCCGCCCCCTGGTCCCGGAGATCCTCGCCCTGCGCGACTCCCTGCGGGCCGCCGGCGTCACCCGCATCGCTCTGGCCGGAATGGGCGGCTCCTCACTGGCCCCCGAGGTCATCACCCGCACTTCCGGTGTGCCGCTGACCGTGCTCGACTCCACGGACCCCGGGCAGGTCCTCTCGGCTCTCGGCGGGAACCTGGCCGCCACCGCACTCGTCGTGTCGTCGAAGTCCGGATCCACCGCCGAGACCGACAGTCAGCGCCGCGTCTTCGAACGCGCCTTCCGTGACGCCGGGATCGACCCGGTCGAACGCATCATCATCGTCACCGACCCCGGCTCCCCGCTCGACGCCGACGCCCGTTCGGTGGGCTACCGCGTCTTCAACGCGGACCCCACGGTCGGCGGACGTTTCTCCGTGCTGACCGCGTTCGGACTCGTCCCGTCCGGCCTCGCCGGCGTGGACATCGCCGAGCTGCTCGACGAGGCCGAAGCCATTTCGCTCTCCCTCGCCGTTGACAGCCCCGAGAACCCGGGCCTCATCCTGGGTGCGGCCATCGCCGCGACCGCCCCGCGCCGCGACAAGCTCGCGATCGTCGACGACGGCACCCACATCGTCGGGTTCGCGGACTGGGCCGAGCAACTCATCGCGGAATCCACCGGCAAGCAGGGCATCGGCATCCTCCCCGTGGTCCTCGACCGGGACGCGCCCGAACTGTCGCTGAACCTGCCGGACGTGCAGGTTCTGCGTCTGGTCGCCGACGCGGGCCTCGACGTGTTCTCACACAACGACGGCCGCGACGAGATCCAGGTCAGCGGCACCCTCGGCGCACAGTTCCTGGTCTGGGAGTACGCCACGGCCGTCGCCGGCCGCCTGCTCGGCATCAACCCATTCGACCAGCCGGATGTCGAGGCCGCCAAGAACGCGACCCGCGGGCTCCTCGACGCCCGGCCGGAGCCGGCCCCGGCCGCGTTCATCTCGGACGGCATCGAGATCCGGGGCACCGCGCACGTGATCGGCGCCGCCAGCGACCTTGCCTCCGCCATCGACGCCCTGATCGAGGAACTGGGCACCGACGGCTACATCTCCGTGCAGGCCTACGTCAACCGGCTGGCACTGCCGCAGCTCGCCGAAATCCGCGACCTGCTGGCCGCGCTGGCCAAGCGCCCGGTCACGTTCGGCTGGGGACCGCGGTTCCTGCACTCCACCGGACAGCTGCATAAGGGCGGTCCGGCCACCGGGGTGTTCCTGCAGATCCTGACCACCCCGGGCGTCGACCTGGACATCCCGGAGCGCCCCTTCACATTCGGGGAACTCATCCAGGCTCAGGCCGGCGGTGACGCCAGCGTGCTCGCCGAGCACGGTCGCCCGGTGCTGACGCTGACGCTGACCGACCCGGCGAAGAACATCTCGACCCTGTTCGACGCACTGCGCTGACCCGTGCGGCGCCGGCCTGCGGCCGGCGCCGCGCCCGATCGTGCTCGACTGCCACACCTCGAAGGAGCTGCATGTCCCCGGTGGAACTCACCCCGGAGTTCAATCCACTGCGTTCACCGAACGACTACCGTCTGAATCGTATCGCCGGGCCCAGCAGCCTCGTGATCTTCGGCGTCACCGGTGACCTGTCGCGGAAGAAACTCATGCCGGCCGTTTACGACCTCGCCAACCGCGGTCTGCTCCCGCCCGGTTTCGCACTCGTCGGATTCGCCCGCCGCGACTGGACGAACGACGACTTCATGAAGGTCGTGCACGACTCCGTCAAAGAGTTCGCGCGCACCGAATTCAATGAGGACGTCTGGGCCCAGCTGGCCGAGGGCATCCGTTTCGTGCCGGGGTCGTTCGACGACGCCGCGTCGTTCCAACTGCTCAAGGACACCATCGCGCAGCTCGATCGCGAGCGCGGGACCATGGGCAACCATGCGTTCTACCTGTCGATCCCGCCGAAGGCGTTCCCGCAGGTCACGGAGCAGCTCCGACGATCCGGACTGGCTGAGCAGACGGACGGGCAGTGGCGCCGGGTCGTGATCGAGAAGCCGTTCGGCAGTGACCTGCAGACCGCGCGCGAACTGAACGCCGTGGTCGAGTCGGTCTTCCCGCCCGACTCCGTCTTCCGCATCGACCACTACCTGGGCAAGGAGACAGTTCAGAACATCCTGGCCCTCCGTTTCGCGAACCAGCTGTACGAACCGATCTGGAACGCCAACTACGTCGACCATGTGCAGATCACCATGGCCGAAGACATCGGCGTGGGCGGTCGGGCCGGCTACTACGACGGTATCGGCGCGGCCAGGGACGTCATCCAGAATCACCTGCTGCAACTGCTTGCCCTGACCGCCATGGAAGAACCCATCTCCTTCGACGCGGCCGACCTGCGCACCGAGAAGGAGAAGGTGCTCGCCTCCGTTCGGCTTCCCGACGACCTGGCCAGCGGCACGGCGCGCGGCCAGTACGCCGGCGGCTGGCAGGGCGGCGAGAAGGTCAAGGGTCTCCTGGAAGAGGACGGGATGGACCCCGAATCCCGCACCGAAACGTATGCCGCACTGCGGCTGACGATCGAGAACCGCCGTTGGTCGGGCGTTCCGTTCTACCTGCGCGCCGGCAAGCGTCTGGGCCGCCGGGTCACCGAGATAGCCGTGGTCTTCAAACGAGCCCCCCAGCACCTCTTCGGCAAGGTCAATTCCACCCCGCTGGGCGAGAACGCCCTGGTCATCCGGGTGCAGCCCGACGAAGGCGTCACCATCCGGTTCGGCTCCAAGGTTCCCGGCGCCGGTATGCAGGTCCGCGACGTGACGATGGACTTCGGCTACGGCCACGCCTTCACGGAGGCCAGTCCCGAAGCCTACGAGCGGCTGATCCTGGACGTGCTCCTGGGCGACCCGCCGCTCTTCCCCCGGCACGAAGAGGTCGAGCTGTCGTGGAAGATCCTCGACCCGATCGAGCAGTTCTGGGCGAAGCAGGGCCAGCCGGAGCAGTACCGGCCGGGTACCTGGGGTCCTGCCTCAGCCGATGAACTGCTGTCCCGCGACGGCCGACACTGGAGACGCCCATGATCGTCGATCTGCCCAATACGACCACCTCCAGGATTTCGAAGGCCCTGGTGCGCATCCGTGAGGAAGGCGGTGCCGTGGCCCTCGGTCGGGTGCTGACGCTGATCATCGCGTCCACACTGGGCCGCGAGGAAGAGGCCATCGAGGCCGCGAACGACGCGTCCCGGGAACACCCCATGCGCGTGATCGTGCTGTCGACGATGGACCAGGACGCCACGGCCTCCCCGCTCGCACCCCGGGTCGACGCTGAAATCCGCGTCGGCGGCGACGCGGGTGCCAGCGAGGTCATCGTGCTGCGCGCCTACGGTGAGGCCGCCAGCGACCCGGAAAGCCTGGTCATGGGTCTGCTCCTGCCCGACGCCCCCGTCGTGGCCTGGTGGCCGGGTGTGGCTCCGACCGTGCCCGCGGATTCTCCCCTCGGGCGAATCGCGCACCGGCGCATCACGGACGCCTCCGCGCAGCCCGACCCGCAGGGCGCCCTGCACCACCTGTGCAGCTCGTACCGACCCGGCGACACGGACTTCGCCTGGACCCGCCTCACCCTCTGGCGCGCCCAGCTCGCGGCGGTCCTCGACCAGCCGCCCTATCTGCCGGTGACTGCGGTGCAGGTGTCCGGCGCCGCGGACTCCCCGTCGACGACACTGCTCGCCGCCTGGCTCGCCCTGCAGCTGCAGGTCCCCGTCGACTACGAATTCACCACCGGCCCGCTGTCCCACGGCATCCGGAGCGTGCACCTGACGCGCTCCGCCGGGCTCATCTCGCTCGAGCGCGACGTTCCCGACGTCGCCAGACTCACCCAACCCGGCCAGCCCGTGCAGGATCTCACTCTCAAGCGCCGCAGCCTCCGGGACTGCCTCAGTGACGAGCTGCGCCGCCTGGACCCCGATGAGCTGTATGGTGAGGTCATCACGCGCGGCCTACCGCACCTTGACGATGTGGTCGCAGAACAAGAAGAAGGACGACCGTGACCAACGAACGACGCGTACTCGTGCACCCCGATCGGGCGGCCCTGGCTGCCTCGGTGGCGGCCCGTTTCATCACAACGACCGTGGACCTCCTGCACGAACAGGGTGAGGTCAACGTGGTCCTGGCCGGCGGCACCGTCGCCATGGAAGTCCTGGAGGCCGTCAACGCCTCCGCAGCCCGCGACACCATCGACTGGGAACAGGTCACATTCTGGTGGGGTGACGAGCGCTGGGTGCCCAAGCAGCACCCCGAGCGCAACGAGCTCCAGGCCCGCAAGGCACTACTCGACCACATCCGGATCCCGGAGGCGAACATCCACCCCTTCGCCGCTTCGGACGAGGGAGTCGATCTCGACGCCGCCGTGGAGGGCTACGCCGCGCTGCTCGAGTCCTCCTCGATCGACGGAACCGACCTGCCGCGCTTCGACATCACCTTCCTCGGAGTGGGCCCGGACGGCCACGTCGCCTCTCTCTTCCCGCACCAGCCCGGCATCCGTGAACACAGCAAGAGCGTTCTTGCCGTGCACAACTCCCCCAAGCCCCCGTCGGAGCGGCTCAGCCTCAGCCGTCCGGCCCTGAACTCCTCCCGCTGCGTGTGGATGGTGCTGGCCGGTCCGGACAAGGCGTCGGCGCTCGGTCTCGCCCTCGCCGGTGCCAGTCGCGACGAGGTGCCGGTAGCGGGCATCAAGGGCCGACGGTACACGAACTTCTTCGTCGACCGGGAGGCCGCCGCGGAGGTCCCCGAGAACCTCACCGCGTCGACGTTCTAGCGCGGCACCGTTCCCGACCGAATCCGTGCAACGAGAAAGGCCCCGACCGAAGTCGGGGCCTTTCTCGTTGCACGAAGAGCGTGTGCGAGGAGCGTCAGTTCGTCGCGGACAGTTTGCCTCGGCGCACGCGCAGCTGCTGCAGCGCCTCTTCGAGAAGCGACTCTGCCTCTTCCTCGGTGCGGCGTTC
>DATISQ010000064.1:0-4186 GCA_035581905.1 Cryobacterium sp. | reverse complement strand
CAGCTACGCCTGGTGGATGAACAAGCACAGCCGCCACCACGCCAACCCGAACGTCATCGGCAAGGACCCCGACATCGCCCCCGACTTCATCGTCTTCCGGGAAGAGGATGCCGCGAAGGTCAGCTGGATCGGCTCGTTCGTCACCCGCAAGCAGGGCTATCTCTTCTTCCCGCTGCTGATGGCCGAGGGGTTCAACCTGCACGTTCAGGGCTTCAAGACCGTCTTCGGCAAGAAAAAGGTCGACAAGCGCTGGCTCGAGATCAGCATGCTCTCCACCCGCATCGTGCTCTACGTCGCCGCGATCTTCTACTTCCTGCCCATCGGCATGGCGTTCGCGTTCATCGGCGTGCAGCTGGCCGTCTTCGGCGTCTACATGGGCGCGTCGTTCGCGCCGAACCACAAGGGCATGCCGCAGCTCCCCCACGAGAGCAAGGTCGACTTCCTCCGCCGCCAGGTGCTCACCTCCCGCAACATCCGCGGCGGCACGTTCATGGACACGTTCATGGGCGGGCTGAACTACCAGGTCGAACACCACCTGTTCCCGAACATGGCCCGGCCGCACCTGCGCAAGGCGCAGGAGATCACCAAGGAATACTGCAAGACGCACAACATCCTCTACACGGAGACGTCGCTCTTCGAGTCCTACGGCATCGTCATCGCCTACCTGAACAAGGTCGGACTCGGCGCCCGCGACCCGTTCGACTGCCCGATGGTCGCCCGGTTCCACCACCGGTAGATCTGCTGCCGCGCCGCTCAGCGCCGCGCGAGCCAGCCGCCGGCAGCGGCGTTCGGCGCCCGGTTCAGGGCGAACAGCGGAGGCGCGGCGGCCGCATCCGTGGCCAGGTCGGCGAGGATGCGCCCGACCGCCGGCGTGAATTTGAAGCCGTGGCCGCTGAACCCGGCGCCCACGATCACGGGGCCCACCCGGTCGAGCACGAAGTCCTCATCGACCGTGGTCGTGTAGGTGCAGCTGACCGGGTCCGGCGTGTCGGGGTCGGCGCCGGGCAGCCACTCGCGCACGTACCGGGCCAGCGCGGCCAGCTGCCCGGGCTCGGGTTGGAAGCTGCGCGCATCCGGATCGGTGCCGGGGCCCACCCCGTGCCAGCCGGCCTTGATCCCCTGGCCGGGCGTGTACATGCCGTAAACCGGCGAGTACCAGTAGCCGTAGCGCGGGTCGGACCAGGCCGGCGCGTGGTTGAAGCCGGGCCACTCGGTCTCTGCGCGCGCGGCGGCGGCCGGGGAGTCGTCGCGCAGGGCGAAGTGCGCCGGCTGCTCCTGCGTCACCGTGAGGCGCGGCACCGGGACCACGCCGGCCAGCAGGCCGCCGGTCCACGCGCCGACCGTGACGACGGCCCGGCGGGCGAGGATCGTGCCGGTCTCGTGGATCACGCGCACCCGGTCGTCGCCCCGCACGTCCAGGCGCAGCACGCGCGTGCCGTGCCGCACATCGGCCCCGGCGGCCACCGCAGCGCTCTGCAGGGCCGTCACCGCGGCATCCGCGTTCACCCGCCCGGCGTCGGGGGCGAACAGCACCCGGCCGTCGAAACGGATGCCCGGCCAGCGTTCGGCCGCCGCCTCCGGTTCGAGGAACTCGGCGCCCAGGCCCACCCGGGACAGCATTGCCGCCACCTGGTCGAACGACGGATTCGCCCCGTGATTGACGACGCCGACCTGGCTCAGCAGTGTGCTCTGCGTCTCGGCTTCCAGCTCGCGCCAGAGCGGCAGCGCCTCGGCGAGCATGGACACGTACGTGGGGTGAGCGTAGGCGGTGTTGAAGTTGCGGGAGGCGCCGTGCGAGGCGCCGTTGACGTGCCCGGGCGCGAACCGCTCCAGCACGGTGACCGGCCGGCCCCGCCGGGCCAGCTGCCAGGCCGTCGCCGACCCCATCGCCCCGGCGCCGATGACGACCGTCTCCACGCTCTCTTCCATGCCCCCATCCTGCCCGACCCGTCGGCCCGCGCGGGCACCCTGGTCGCCGCAGGCCGGCATCAGGGTCGCCCGGTCACGCGCCCGCCGGGCATCCCAGCGGCTGCCGGGTCGATCACGGCGCGCAAGATCAGCGGCCGGTCTAACCCCGGTGCTCCGCCGGGGCACGGTTACGATGGGCGGATGACTGCGTACGTGTCGGCACTCGACCTCTTCTCCATCGGGATCGGCCCCTCCAGCTCCCACACGGTCGGTCCGATGCGGGCGGCCCTCACCTTCGCCGAGCACCTCCGCGAGGCCGGTCTGCTCTCCCACGTCACCCGGATCAGCTGCTCCCTCTACGGTTCGCTCGGCTCGACCGGCCTCGGGCACGGCACACCCGACGCGGTGCTGGCCGGCCTCGCCGGGCTCCGCCCCGAGACCTGCGACCCGGACGACGTGCGCTCCGGCTGGTCCTCCCTGGCCGACGACGCCGTGCTGCTGCTCGCCGGCAGCCACCCGATCCCGGTGCGGAAGGAGGACGTGGCCTTCGAGGCGCGCACCCGGCTGCCCGGGCACCCGAACGCGCTGACCCTCACTGCCTGGGGGCAGGGCGCCCTCCCCCTGCTCGAGGAGACCTGGTACTCGATCGGCGGCGGCTTCATCCGCCGCGACGGCGACCCGATCGGCCACTGCGATGCCATACCGCAGCCGCGGCAGTACTCCTCCAGCGCCGAACTCCTCGCCCTCTGCGACCTCCACGCCGTCTCCATCAGCGACATCGCCCGCGCCAACGAGGAGGCCATCCACGGGGCCGAGGCGCTCGACGCCGGGCTCGACGCCATCTGGGACGCCATGCACGTCTGCGTCGAGGCCGGACTCGAGGCCACGGGTGTCCTCCCCGGCGGCCTCCAGGTCAAGCGCCGCGCCGCCGCCGTACGCATGCAGCTAGAGGAATATGACCGGCTGCCGTTGCGCGAACGGGACACCTCGACCGAATGGCTGCACGCCTTCGCCCTCGCCGTCAATGAGGAGAACGCCGCCGGCGGCCGCGTGGTCACCGCCCCCACCAACGGCGCGGCCGGCATCATCCCCGCGGTCGGCCACTACTACCTGCGATTCGTACCCGGGGCCGATGCCGCGGGCATCCGTCGCTACCTGCTCACCGCCGTCGCCATCGGGTCGCTCGTCAAGGCCAACGCCTCCATCTCCGGGGCGGAAGGCGGCTGTCAGGCGGAGGTCGGCTCCGCCTGCGCCATGGCGTCCGGCGCGCTCTGCGCCGTGCTCGGCGGCACGCCGCGGCAGGTGGAGAACGCGGCCGAGATCGCGATGGAGCACCACCTGGGTCTCACCTGCGACCCCGTCGGCGGGCTGGTGCAGGTGCCCTGCATCGAGCGCAACGCCATCGCCGCCTCGACCGCCGTGTCAGCCGCGCGGCTGGCCCTGCACGGCGACGGCACCCACCTCGTCTCCCTGGACACGGTGATCGAAACCATGCGCCAGACCGGCCTGGACATGTCGACCAAGTACAAGGAGACCAGCGAGGGTGGCCTCGCTGTCAACGTGATCGAATGCTGAATCTGCTCAGTGCTGAAACTGCTCAGTGCTGAAACTGCTCGGGTGCGGAACGGATTCGAGGGCTGACACCGCCCCCGCGGCCTAAGCTGGCAGCACCGCCCGGGGGAACGAGCGGCATTGTCTTCGAGGGGGCCATCCGATGGATTCTGCGCGACCGACATCCGCTCGTGCCCGGGCCCGGGTCGCACTGGCCGCCCTGCTGCTGCTCCCGTTCGGCCTGTCTGCCTGCGCCGGCGCCCCGGCGCCGGTGGTCACCGCGACCGTGACCGTCACGCCGACGCCCACACCCACCCCGACACCCACCCCGACGCCGACGCCCGTACCCGAGGCAGTGGTCGTGCCGAACCCGCCCATCACGCCCAACGCCGAGGCCGTACCGGTCGGGCCTCTGCCCGAGGGCCCCACCACCGACCTCGGCGCCACCGCCGGCGCCACCGGCTCCCCGGTCACGGACGGCGCGGGCGCCCCGGTCAGCTACACCGTGCTGGAGGGCGATGACTTCTTCGCCATCGCCCAGCGGTTCAACGTTCCGATGCAACAGCTGCTGCGGATGAACCCCTCGGTGTCAGGTCTCGGCGAGGACATCTACATCCGGGACGTGATCAACCTCGATTGGACCACGACCGGGTAGCGGTCGGGGTTCCCACCGCCCCGATGGCCCGGGTTCGCGGCGCACCCTGGGGAAGCCGGCGCACGTTCTAGC
>DATISQ010000063.1:0-2326 GCA_035581905.1 Cryobacterium sp. | reverse complement strand
GTGCCCGTCTTCGAGCATCGTCGGGTGACGGATGCCGTCGGCCAGCGTCTGGTCGCGATCGACGTGAGCGCCCAGGTCGACCAGAAGCTGCGCGCGCTCGCCGCCTACCCGGACCGTTGGCGCGTCACCGACCACAGCGTCGAGCCGATCGACGCGACCGAACCGGCCCGCACGTCCGCCTCGGACCGGCTCCCGGTCACCATCGGCGGCACCGAAACCTTCCTGCGCCTGCCTCCGGCGCCCCCCACGGCGGAGCCGCCCCCTGGGCTGCCCAGCCGGGTCCTGGCCGCGGTCTTCGCCCTGCTGACCGGGGCCGTCTTCGGCGTGCTCGGCACGATCGCGCACCAGGCCACCATCCCGCTCGGACCCGCGACGATCCCGATCGGCCTGATCCTGGCCCTCGCCGGCATCACGACGCTCCTGACGGGCCTGCGGCTGGTGCTGGGTGACCGCCTGATCGTCTTGTTGTGTGCGATCGGCCTCCTCGGCACCATCTTCATCCTGTCGCTGCGCAGCAGCGGCGGCTCGGTTCTGGTCCCCGAGGGGGTCCCGGGTCTGCTCTGGACCGTCGTCCCTACCCTGGTGGCCACGATCGTGCTGGCCTGGCCCCGAATCCCGGCCCGTCCGGGTTCGGCATAGACTGGTCACTCGCTCGTGAAGGGAGCCCTCCAACGTGACATACGTCATTGCACTGCCGTGCGTCGATGTGAAGGACCGCGCCTGCGTTGACGAATGTCCGGTCGACTGCATTTACGAGGGTGACCGCTCGCTCTACATCCACCCCGATGAGTGCGTCGACTGCGGTGCCTGCGAACCGGTCTGCCCGGTCGAGGCCATCTACTACGAGGATGACGTGCCCGAGCAGTGGGCCGAGTACTACAAGGCCAACGTCGAGTTCTTCGACGACATCGGTTCGCCCGGCGGGGCCGCCAAGATCGGCGTGATCCACAAGGACCACCCGATCATCTCCGTGCTGCCCCCGCAGGTCTCGATCTGACCCAGACGTGCTGAAGCCGCTCCCCGACTACCCGTGGGACCAGATGGTCCCCTTCGCCGCCCGGGCGCGTGCCCACGCCGGCGGCATCGTCGACCTGTCGATCGGTTCGCCGGTCGACCCGACGCCCGAGGTCATCCGCCAGGCGCTGGCCCACGCCACCGACGCCCACTCCTACCCGCAGACTGCGGGCACGCCGGAGCTGCAGCGGGCGATCATCGACTGGTACGAACGCCGGCGCGGCGTCACCGGCCTCACCGAGAAGAATGTGCTGCCGACCATCGGGTCGAAGGAAATGGTGGCCCTGCTGCCGTTCATGCTCGGGTTCGGCGAGGGTGACACCATCGTGCACCCGCTCGCCGCGTACCCGACGTACAGCATCGGCGCGGCCATGGCCGGAGCGGATGCCCTCGCCGCCGACGACCCCGCCGAGTGGCCCGAGACGACGAAGCTGGTCTGGCTGAACAGCCCGGGCAACCCGGATGGCCGGGTGCTGTCGGTCGCCGAGCTGCGGGCCGCCGTCGCGCGCGCCCGGGAACTCGGCGCGGTGATCGTCTCCGACGAGTGCTACGCCGAGCTCGGCTGGACCGACGGCTGGGACACCCGGCCGACCCCCAGCATCCTGGACCCCCGCGTCATCGGGCAGGATCGGCACAATGTGCTCGCGCTCTATTCCCTCAGTAAACAGTCGAACATGGCCGGCTATCGCGGCGCGTTCGCGGCCGGCTGCGCGGACCTGCTCGCCCGGGTGCTGACCGTGCGCAAGCACGCCGGCCTCATGCTCCCCGCGCCGCTGCAGGCCGCCATGGTGGCCGCGCTCGGCGACGACGAGCACGTGAGCGTGCAGCGTCGGCGCTACCAGGCGCGCCGCGAGGTGCTGCTGCCCGCGCTGGTGGCGGCCGGATTCCGGATCACCCGCAGTGAGGCCGGACTGTACCTGTGGGCGACCGAGGGGCGCGGCGCCTGGGAATCGATCGGGCGGCTCGCCGACCAGGGTATCCTTGCCGGGCCCGGACCGTTCTACGGCGACGGCTACCCGCAGCACGTGCGCTTCTCACTCACCGCCACGGACGAACGGATCGCCGCGGCGGCGAGCCGATTGTATGCCGGCTGAAATTCGATACTCTCGAATTGTCAACTCTCTCCAATGATGAGTGGGCGTTCTTGTCGGATGCAACAGTAGGCGGCTGCGCCCATTAGGCTGTACCCGCGTTGACGTCTCCAGACACATCGGTGTGCTGTGGCCAATCGCCACAGACGGTCAGCCACCAGACGGTTAGGTAGTGATATTCAGTGACACTCAGTCAGACCCAGGGAGCCGCCGTGAGCGAC
>DATISQ010000062.1:0-2347 GCA_035581905.1 Cryobacterium sp. | reverse complement strand
ACCCCGCCTCCCGCCTACGGTGCGCCGACCCCGCCTCCCGCCTACGGTGCGCCGACCCCGCCTCCCGCCTACGGCGCCCAGGAGAGTCAGCCGCCGGCCTACGGCACCCCGTATTCGGCGCCCTACGGCGCGCCCGCCGCGAAGCAGCCGATTCTCAGCATCCTGGCGCTGGTTGCCGGCATCATCGGCCTGCTCGGCGTGCCGATCGTGTTCCTCCCGATTGTGGGCGGCATCCTCGGGCTGTTCATTCCCGCCGCCGCCGTCGTTCTGGGCTTCCTCGGCAAGTCGAAGGAACCGCAGGCGCGGGGCTTCTGGCTGACCGGCCTCATCACCGGGTTCATCGGCGTCGGGCTGGCGCTGGTCAGCATCGTGATCTGGTCTGTCGTCTTCGCCAGCATGCCCACCGAGTACTCCACGTTCTGAGCCGGGGGTAGCAGCAGGGATGGTTGGGGAGGAACGGGACCCGTCTCGCAATGATCACGTCCGGGTGGACCTCACCCGGCCGCGGGCGCCCGCTCCGGGCGAGCTGGACTACGCGTCGACCGTCACCGCCCCCACCGAATGGGTGCCGTACGTCTACACCGACAGCGAGCTGAGTGGGCAGGCGGGGCGGCGCGGTATGTCCATCGCCTCCCTGGTCTTCGGGCTGCTCGGCCTGTTGATCGCCGTCTTCGGCGTCTGGGGCGCGGCCCTCTCAACGGCCGCGGTCGTGCTGGCCGTGATGGCCCGCGTCACCGAACGCCGGGGCGGCACCCTGTGGGCGTACGGGCTGGTGACCGGGGTGGCCGGGCTGGTCCTCGCGGTCGGGTGGGTGTTGATCGTCACGCAGGTGCTGACGATCGTGCCCGGCTGACCCAAACCGGCCCGACCCGAACCGAACTGAACCGAACTGAACCGAACCGAACCGGCCCGGCCCGAACCGACCCGGCGTCGCTCAGTCGAGCGGCGGGACCCGTTCCACCAGCAGTGCCACCCGCTGCCCGGCCGCCCGGGTGAGGACGAGCGTCGCCGACTCGGGGCCCTTGAGCTTCAGTCGCGTGCGGAGGGTGGCCGGATCGACGTCCACGCCGCGTTTCTTGATCTCGAGCGTGCCGATGCGGCGCTCGGCAAGCGCCAGCCGCAGCTTCTTCTCGTCGACCGGCAGCACCTCGAGCACCCGGAACGCGGTGGCGAACGGTGTGCGCTGCAGCGTCTGGGTGGTCAGGTACGCGATCCCCTCGCTCAGCATTTGCGCGTCGAGCGAGCGGGCCAGGTCGCCGATCAGGCGGGCACGGATGATCGCGCCGTCCGGCTCGTACACGTAGTCACCCAGCACGCCCACCGGGGCGTCCTCGCTGTCGCGGGGAGCGGTCAGCTCGTGAGTCCCGGTCCGGCCGAGCAGCAGGGCCGAGCGACGGATGCCGGTGCGCGCCAGCGCTCCGAACCACAGACCCATCTCCACGAGCTTGCCGTCCACCGATACCCACTGCGCCTCGGCGTCCACGGGGATCAGGTCGCGGTCGTGCCCTGGGCCGAGCTTGACGCCGATGGGCATCCGTTCGCGCAGGCCGAAGACGAAATCGAGAGGAGGGGAGTAGTCCTCCGGCCGGGTCAGGCGCGAGGTGTTGGAGTGCCCGGCGGTGCGCCGGGCCGGGTCGAGCCAGGCGGCGTCGAAGCCGGACAGGTCGACGTCTTCCGCGGCCGAGTGCAGGACGCTCGCGTTCTCGAAGGGAGCCAGATTGTAGCTGGCGACGGTCGCGGTCACCTCGTCGGCGTCCACCGCCGTCACCGTGAGGTCCATGGCCGCCAGTGCCATGGCGTCGCCGCCGATTCCGCAGCCGAGGTCGACGACCCGGTTCAGGGACGCGCCCGCGAAGCGGCCGGCGTGAAGCGCCGCCACCCGCAGCCGGGTGGCCTGCTCGAGGCCGGCATCCGTGAACAGCATGCGACCGGCGAACTCACCGAACTTGGGCACGGCCTTGGCGCGGAGCCGGGACTGGCTGAGCACTGCGGTGACCAGCTCGGGGCTGTGCCCGGCCTTGCGGAGTTCGCTCACCACCCGCACGACGTCGGCGGCCGGGTCGTACGGCGGCAGCGAGTCCAGCAGGCGCAAACCGCCCGGCGACAACAGCTCGACGAGCTCTGAGCGTTCCATCGTGCAAACCTATCAACCCCGCGCATCTGGCACTCACGTTGCGTGAGTGCCAGATGCGCCCTAAACTCGACTTAGCACTCTCGCTGTGAGTCTGCTAACTATGTCTTAGCTAAGAAAGAGGTCAACCGTGTCGGTCTCCATCAAGCCGCTCGAGGATCGCATCGTCATCAAGCAGGTCGACGCAGAGCAGACCACCGCATCAGGTCTGGTCAT
>DATISQ010000061.1:0-1983 GCA_035581905.1 Cryobacterium sp. | reverse complement strand
GGCGAGTCCAGTTCGCCCTCGATGCCGAGCACCAGCCGGCCGAGGTTCGTCGGGTGCAGGCCGTCGGCATCCTTGGACGGGTCGATCAGTTCGAGCATGGCGTTGTCGTTGTGGCCGACCGGAAGTGGCAGTTGGATGATGTACCCGGTCACCTCGCTGGCGGAGTTGAGGTCGGCGATGGCGGCGCGCACATCGGCGCTGGTCGCCGACGCGGGCAGGTCGATGCGGATCGATTCAATGCCGACCTCGGCGCAGTCGCGGTGCTTGCCCGCGACGTACGAGCGCGAACCCGGGTCTTCGCCGACCAGCAGAGTGCCGAGCCCGGGCACGATCCCTTGGGCGCGCAGCTCCGCGATCCGGTCGATGAGCTCGGTCTTGACCGCCGAGGCAGTCTTGACTCCGTCGAGGGTGATTGCCGTCATTGTGGATCCATTCAATCGTTCGTGCCGAAGTGCGGGTTGCCGGAGGCGCGGGCGAATTCGACGGAGATTTTGGGCGACACGCCGGTGACGGATGCCGCCAGCGGGTTCTCAAGGCAAAATCTCCGTCGAATTGGTTCACACGCAGGGCGCGGGGCCGGGCCCCGGGCCGGGGAACGCAGGGAGAGCGCAGCCCCGGGCACCGGCGCTACTGCTGCAGGCCGGGGTAGAGCGGGAAGGCCTCGGTGAGCACCCTGACGCGGGCGCGGAGACCCTCGATGTCGGCGTCGGGCTTGAGCGCCTCGGCGATGACGTCTGCGACGACCGTGAATTCCTCGTCGCCGAAGCCACGGGTGGCCAGGGCCGGGGTTCCGATGCGCAGACCGCTGGTGACCATCGGCGGGCGCGGGTCGAAGGGCACCGAGTTGCGGTTGACCGTGATGCCGACCGCGTGCAGGGCGTCCTCGGCCTGCTGGCCGTTGATCGGCGAGTTGCGGAGGTCCGCGAGCACGAGGTGCACGTCGGTGCCGCCGGTGAGCACGTCGACGCCGCCGGCGCGCGAGTCATCGGCCATCAGACGGTCGGCGAGGATGCTGGCGCCGCGCAGGGTGCGCTCCTGGCGTTCCTTGAACTCGGGCTCGGCGGCGAGCTTGAACGCGGTCGCCTTGGCGGCGATCACGTGCATTAGCGGGCCGCCCTGCTGGCCGGGGAACACGTTGGAGTTGAGCTTCTTCGCCAGCGCCATGTCACGCGAGAGGATCAGACCGGAGCGGGGACCGGCGAGCGTCTTGTGCACCGTGGTGGACACGACATCCGCGTAGGGAACCGGTGACGGGTGCAGGCCGGCGGCGACGAGTCCGGCGAAGTGGGCCATATCGACCCAGAGCATCGCGCCGACCTCGTCGGCGATGCTGCGGAAGGCCTCGAAGTCGAGGTGGCGCGGGTAGGCGGACCAGCCGGCGATGATGACCTTGGGCCTGGTCTCGAGCGCCTTCTCGCGCACGACGTCCATGTCGACCAGGAACGTGGTCGGGTCGACGCCGTAGGCGACCGGGTTGTACAGCTTGCCGGAGAAGTTGAGCTTCATGCCGGGGGTGAGGTGGCCGCCGTGGGCCAGTTCCAGACCGAGGATGGTGTCGCCGGGCATCGCGATGGCCGAGAGCACGGCGGCGTTCGCGGTGGCACCGGAGTGGGGCTGCACATTGGCGTACGCGGCGCCGAAGAGGGACTTGGCCCGGTCGATGGCGAGCTGTTCGGCGACGTCCACGTATTCGCAGCCGCCGTAGTAGCGGCGTCCCGGGTAGCCCTCGGCGTACTTGTTGGTGAGTACCGAGCCCTGCGACTGCAGCACGGCACGCGGCACGAAGTTCTCGCTGGCGATCATCTCGAGATAGTCGCGCTGGCGTCCGAGTTCCTGCTAGAGGACGGCGGCGATCTCCGGGTCGACGACCTCGAGGGGCTCGTTGAACGTGGACTGCAGAACGGTGGATGGCACGGATTCGGGCACGGGGTCTCCTCAGACTTGTGATTATCGACGTGATGATCAATCGTCGTGGCCCAGGCG
>DATISQ010000060.1:0-4466 GCA_035581905.1 Cryobacterium sp. | reverse complement strand
GGTGATATCGGCGCGACCACCGAAGACATCCTTGCCCAGCAGGGCATGACGGCGGCGTTCCCCCACCTCGCCGAAATGGGGGTCGAGCTGATCCTGCAGCCCGGGTACGCCTACGGCAACGAGTTCGCGTTCGGGCTCCGGCTGATCCTCGACGGCCTCGAGGCTGCCGTCACCGCCGAGGCGCAGACCCGGGCCTGAGCGGTCGCCCCCTGAGCGGTCGCCCCCTGAGCGGTCGCCCCACGTGACCGCCCCAGGCGACCGCCCTCGGTCTCAGAGCCCCGGCAGCACCTGCTCGCGCACCTGCTTGCGCAGGATCTTGCCGAGCATCGAACGGGGCATGTCCTCGATCGTGGCGATCCGCCGCGGGATCTTGTAGGCGGCGAGGTGCTCGCGGCAGTGCGCCCGCAAGGCTTCCTCGTCGAGCACGGCGCCGGGCTTCAACTCGACGGCCGCGACGACCATTTCCCCGCCGCGTTCGAGCGCCTTGCCGAAGACGGCCGCGTCGACGACATCCGCGTTCAGGCGCAGCGCCGTTTCGACCTCCGAGGGTGAAACGTTGAAACCGCCGGTGATGACGAGTTCCTTGGCTCGGTCCACGATCGTGGTGAAGCCGTCGGCATCGACGGTCACGATGTCGCCCGTGCGCAGCCAGCCACCCGGCAGCAGGGTCTTCGCGGTCTCCTCGGGGTTGTTCCAGTAGCCCTGGAAGACCTGCGGGCCCTTCAGCAGGAGCTCGCCGGGCTCACCCTGCGCCACTTCTTGGGTGGGGTCGTCCAGGTCGACCACCTTCATCAGGGTGGAGGGGAAGGGCACACCCACCGTGCCGGGTCGGCGGGTGGGATGGAACGGGTTGCCGAGGGCCACCGGTGACGTCTCCGTCATGCCGTAGCCCTCCACCAGCAGCCCGCCCGACACCGATTCCCACAGCTCCACGACATGGTCGGGCAGGTTCATCGCGCCCGAGATGCAGTACTTGCAGGAACGCAGCGAGATCCCTCTCTCCTTCGCCACCACCGCTGTGCGCTCGTAGATCGGCGGCACCGCGCAGTACACCGTCGCGGGCGACTTCTTCATGGCGTCGAGGATCAGGTTGGGGTCGAACTTGGGGAACAGGACGAGCAGACCCTGCTTACGGATGCCGTACGTCAGGTACAGGGTCATGCCGAACGCGTGGAACATGGGCAGGATCGCGTAGAAGACCTCCTTGCGGTACTCGGCCCCGTGCATCCACGCCTCGCCCTGCAGGGCGTTGGAGTACAGGTTGAAGTGGGTGAGCATGGCGCCCTTGGGCTGGCCTGTCGTGCCCGAGGTGTACTGGAGGGCCGCGAGGTCGTCAACCGACGGGCGCGGATGCTCCGGGTCGATCGGGTCGTGGCTGAGCAGTTCCTTCCACGGGATGGTGCCCGGCGCGGCGGCCGTCAGAGCCTCGCGGGACTCGCGCAGCTTCGCCACCGGCAGGTGCAGGGCGAGGCGCTTGATGGTCGGGAACGCCAGGAGCAGGTTCACGGAGACGATGTGGTCGATCTCGATGTCGAGCGGGAAGGCGCGAACGGATGCCACGGACTTGTCCCAGGCGATCACGATGCGAGCCTGGTGGTCCTCGAACTGGTGGCGGAGTTCCCGCGAGGTGTACAGCGGGTTGTGCTCCACCACCACGGCGCCCAGGCGCAGCACCGCGTAGAAGGCGACGACATGCTGGGGGCAGTTCGGCAGGATCAGGGCCACCCGGTCGCCCGCACGCACCCCGAGGTGCCGCAACCCCTCCGCGGCCCGGTCGATCTGGTCGCCGAGCTCGGTGTAGGTCGTGCGACGCCCGAAGAACTCCAGGGCGGGGTGGTCGCCGGCCTCGGCCACGGACCGCTCGAGCATCGCCACGAGGGACTCCGTGGGGAGCTCGATTTCGGCCGGGACACCCGGCTGGTAGTTCTGCACCCAGGGCTGCTGCTGCGTAATCGACATGGTCTTATCTTCCCGCACGAACGGGGGGCTCTCTCCGATGGATTACCGTTGTAGTATGCACACCCCTGACACGACCTCCACGCAGAGCGAGGCAGATACTGCCCGCGACACGAAAACCTTCGCCGACCTCGGGCTCAACGATGCGATGCTCAAGGCGCTCAAGGACGTCGGGTACGAGACTCCCTCCGCCATCCAGGCCGCCACCATCCCCCCGCTTCTCGCCGGGCGCGACGTCGTCGGCCTCGCCCAGACCGGAACCGGCAAGACGGCCGCGTTCGCGCTGCCGATCCTCTCGCGCCTCGACCTGGCGCAGAAGACCCCGCAGGCCCTCGTGCTCTCCCCCACCCGCGAACTCGCCCTCCAGGTCTGTGAGGCCTTCGAGAAGTACGGCGCCCACATGCGCGGCGTGCACGTGCTCCCCGTCTACGGTGGACAGGGCTACGGCGTGCAGCTCTCCGCCCTACGCCGTGGGGTGCACATCGTCGTCGGTACGCCCGGCCGCATCATGGACCACCTCGAAAAGGGCACCCTCGACCTGTCGCAGCTGAAGTATCTGGTGCTCGACGAGGCCGACGAGATGCTCAAGATGGGCTTCGCCGAAGACGTCGAGACGATCCTCGCCGACACCCCGGACGACAAGCAGGTCGCCCTGTTCTCGGCGACCATGCCACCGCAGATCAGGCGGATCTCGAAGAAGTACCTGAACGAGCCCGAAGAGATCACGATCAAGAACAAGACCACGACCTCCGCGAATACGACCCAGCGGTACCTGATGGTGTCGTACCCGCAGAAGGTCGACGCCCTCACCCGCATCCTCGAGGTCGAGAACTTCGAGGGCATGATCGTGTTCACCCGCACCAAGAACGAGACCGAGCTCCTCGCCGAGAAGCTGCGTGCGCGCGGTTATTCCGCCGCCGCCATCAACGGCGACGTGGCCCAGGTGCAGCGCGAGCGCACCGTCAACCAGCTCAAGTCCGGCAAGCTGGACATCCTGGTCGCAACGGATGTCGCCGCGCGCGGCCTCGACGTGGACCGCATCAGCCACGTCGTCAACTACGACATCCCGATCGACACGGAGTCGTATGTGCACCGCATCGGCCGCACCGGTCGAGCCGGCCGCAGCGGCGCAGCGATCAGCTTCGTCACGCCGCGCGAGCGTCACCTGCTCAACGCCATCGAGCGGGCGACCCGCCAGCCGCTGACGCAGATGCAGCTGCCGAGCTTCGAAGACGTCAACGTCACCCGTCTGGCGCGCTTCGACGACGCCATCACCGAGGCCCTCTGCCAGTCCGAACGGATCAGCGCCTTCCGCGACATCATCGGTCACTACGTCTCGCACCACGACGTGCCCGAAGCGGATGTCGCGGCGGCCCTCGCGGTCGTCGCCCAGGGCGAGACCCCCTTGCTGCTCACCCAGGCGGATGCCCGCGCGCAGCGGCCCGAGCGCGCCGACCGCGGCGACCGTGCCGAGCGTGCCCGCGCCGACGCCGGTCGCGGCGACCGCCGTGACGACCGCGGCGAACGCGGCGAACGCGTGGAGCGGGTGGAACGACGCCCCCGCGACAACAACCGGGCCATGGCCTCGTACCGGATCGAGGTCGGCAAGCGCCACAAGGTGGAGCCCCGCCAGATCGTCGGCGCCCTCGCCAATGAGGGTGGCCTGAGCCGCGAAGACTTCGGTCACATCCAGATCAACCCGGAATATTCGCTCGTCGAGCTGCCGGCCGACATGCCCGGCGACGTTCTGGGCCGACTGGAGAACACCCGCATCAGCGGCAAGCTGATCGAGATCCGTGCCGACGGCGGCGGACCGGTGCGTCGCGAAGGCCGCACCGAGCGCCCGCCGCGCCAGCCGCGCAGCTACTAGGCACACGCCTCGGCCCCCGGTGCGGGCCGAGGCCTATCCGGGTCTGGTACAGCGTGCAATCGTCGTAGGCGAACCGAATGGTTCCTGACGAAGGAGACTGACATGTTCACCAGTTCCGAGACCTTCAGCTCGTTCTCCGTGGGCGACATCGACAAGGCGAAGCGCTTCTACGGCGAGACCCTCGGTCTTTCCGTCACGGACCCGGCCGCGAACGTGCTCGCCGTCGTTGCGGCATCCATGTAACCGGCCTTCGCGACGGGAGATTGTCATGCAATCTGCAGTTGAGAACCCGGAGGCCACGTGGGTCGAGCGCTGGTCCGAGTCCTGGGACGGCTTCTTCTTGAACTGGCTGGCACCGCTGGGATCCCTCGTCTGGGCGATCCTCGTGCTGGCGGTGGCGGCTCTCGTTCTGGCCCGCCTGCTGGCCTTCCTGCCGCTGATGTGGAGCGGTGAGACCAGCCAGGACATCATCGATCGCGTGACCAGATGGGGGCTAGGCCTGATTCTCGGCGGATCGGTGGCCGTCGTCCTGTTCGCGGGAGGCCCGGGCGCCGTCTGGCTGCCCGCCGTCGTCGGCGCACTGGCGATCGCCGCCGGGATCATCGGTCTGTCTCGCGGGCTGGCGACCGGCCGCACACTC
>DATISQ010000059.1:0-4374 GCA_035581905.1 Cryobacterium sp. | reverse complement strand
CGGAAATCCTGATCGGAAAGCACTACGGCGCCGCCCTGCTGTTCGTCACGCCGCTGGCGTTGACCGTGGCGCACCTGGCCGGCTCGGTCGCCGTGCCGACGCTGCTGGTCGACCGGGTGGTGGAGACCGCGCTCGGCGGCGCGGTCGCGGTGCTGATCGTGCTCGCGGCGCGCGGCCTGGTCCGACTGGGCGAGCGCCGGCCTGCCTGACGGCCCGCCCGAACCGTGACCGTTCGGCCGTCCTCCGACAGGGCAACCCCATTGGAATCGCACAGGTTGCTCACAGCTTCCCCATAGCCCCTCGATTGGCATGCTCGCGAGGCTCAACTCATGAGCATCGACACGCGCACCACCCAGCGGCATCATCGCAGCGCTCCCGCGCCGCTCGTGCGCCCCGACTACCGGCAACGGATGCGGCTGGCCGACACCCTGCAGGTGCTCTGCATCGTCTCCGTCGCCCTGGTCGTGGCCCTGTTCCTGGACGACGGCGGAGCGGCCCGCTTCGCCACCCCCGCGGACGCGCTCACCTCGATCGGCGTGCTGGCCGGCCTCGTCGGCACCGATCTGCTGCTGATCATGATGCTGCTGGCCGCCCGGCTGCCCGCGATCGACCGGGCCTTCGGCCACGACAGCGCCATGGCGCTGCACCAGTCGCTCGGCAAACCGGCCCTCTACCTGATCCTGGCCCACGCCGTGCTCCTGATCGTCGGCTACTCGCTCGCCGGCCGGGTCAGCGTCTTCGCCGAGGTCTGGCGCATGCTGACCGTGCTGCCGGACATGGTGCTGGCCTTCGTCGGCCTCGGGCTCCTGGTGCTCGTGGTCGTGAGCTCCATCGTGATCGTGCGGCACCGGCTGCCCTACGAGGTGTGGCACATCGTTCACCTGCTCTCCTACGTGGCCGTGCTCGCCTCACTCCCGCATCAGTTGACCGTCGGCGCTCTGCTCGCCGCCGGGTCGCCGCAGTGGTTCTACTGGCTGGCCCTCTACGTGGGCGTCGCCGGGTCGATCCTCGTCTTCCGTTTCATCGTGCCGGTCGTGCGCTCGCTGCGCGCCCGGCTCCGGGTGGAGGGCGTCGACCGGGTCGCCGACGGCGTCGTGTCGATCCGGCTGTCCGGGCACAATCTGCGCCGCCTGCAGGCCCACTCCGGTCAATTCTTCATCTGGCGGTTCTGGACCCCCGGGCTCTGGTGGCAGGCGCATCCGTTCTCCCTCTCGGCGGCGCCCACCGGTACTTCCCTCCGCATCACGGTGCGCTCACTCGGTGATGCTTCGGCGGCGCTCGGAGGTCTGCGGCGGGGCACCCGCGTGAGCGTCGAGGGCCCGTACGGGCTGTTCACCGACCGTGCTCGCACGTCCCCTCGGCTGGTGCTCGTGGCCGCCGGCATCGGCGTCGCCCCGATTCGCTCGCTGCTGGAGACGGCGACGTTCCTTCCGGGGCAGGCCACGGTCATCCTTCGCTCGCACACCGTCGGCGACAGCTACCTGGCCGACGAGCTGGCCGAGTTGTGCCGGGCGCGAGGCGCTGAATTCCGCATCATCGCGGGCAAGCGGCCGCCGGGTGTGAACAGCTGGCTGCCCGCCGAGGCGCTGGCTGCCCGGGTCAGCCTGAAGACCCTGGTTCCGCACCTGCGGGACGCGGATGTGTATGTGTGCGGTCCACGGCGATGGACCGACGAGGTCGTGCGGGATGCCCGCGCGGCCGGACTTCCGACGCGACAGATCCATTGTGAAAGGTTTGACTGGTGAGAATACGAGCAGCGGCTGCGGCCGCCCTGGCTTCCGCTTCGGTGCTATCGGTGGGGTGGCTCGTCGGAGTCCCCGCCGTGGAATCGCTGAGGTCCACGCTGACGACGACGCTGTCGTCCTCCGCATCGGCCGAGGCGACGACCACGACCGCATCCGGACCGGGCACATCCTCCGCAGCGACGACAACGCCCGAAACGACCGCCCCGGCGGCCGAGGCGCCCGCCGCCACCGAGGTCACCGGCACATTCGATGGCTCGGCCGTGCAGACCCGGTTCGGCCCCATGCAGGTGTCGGTGACCATCGACAACGGCACGATCACCGAAGTGACGCCGCTGCAGCTGACCAATGACGACCAGAAGTCGGTCATGATCAGCAACCGGGCAGCCCCGATCCTGCGAGACGAGGTGCTCTCGGCCCAGTCGGCGAGCGTGGCCAACGTCAGCGGCGCGACCTACACGACCCAGGGTTACCTCCAGTCGCTCCAGGCGGCCCTCGATGCGGCACAGTTCTAGCGTGGTGTCCGGCGTGTGCGCCGGGCACCCGGCAATCACGGTCGAGAGCATGGGAACCGTCATCAGCATCCGTATCGGCGCAGCCGCTGGGAATGCCGGTTCCCCGCACGACGAGGCCCCGCGCGCGGCGGCCCGGCAGGCGGTCGCGGACGTGTTCCGAGGCTGGAACGACCGTTTCAGCCTCTACCGGGAGGGCTCCGAACTCAGTCGCGTTAACCGTGGCGAGCTACGGCTCACCCAGGCGGGCAGCGAACTGCGGGACTGCTACGCGCTCGCCCTGGCCTGGCGGGATCGCACCGACGGGGTGTTCACACCGCACCGTGCCGACGGTGCCATCGACCTGTCCGGCATCGTGAAGAGCCTCGCCATCGCTCACGCCGGCGAGGCGCTGCACGGGCTCGGCCTGCGGGACTGGTCACTCAACGCGGGCGGGGACATCCTCGTGGCGGGCGATCAGACGCCCGGTCTCGACTGGGCGGCCGCGATCGTCGACCCGCTGGACCGGAGCGCCCGGCTGGCGAGCGTGCCGCTGCGCGCGCCGCTCCGGGCCGTGGCCACCTCGGGCAGCGCCGAGCGTGGGGAGCACATCTGGACCACCGTCGACGGCGCGCTCTCGCCCTTCCGTCAGGTCACCGTGTTCGGCCGGGACATTGTGACGGCGGATGTGCTGGCCACAGCCATCATCGCCGGCGGCCGGCCGGCTCTGCATCGCAGCACGGAGACCTTCCCGATCGAGGTGCTGGCCGTGCTGCGCGACGGTTCGCTGCTGGCCACGCCGGGGTTGCGCGCCGACTCAGCCTGATGGTCCGGTGGGCGTGGATGCCTTGTCGCTTCCGGTGGGGGAGCGTACCGTTGCCGTCGCGGGGGAGCTCAGCGTGGGCGACTCGCGTCAATGGGAGGTCATCATGGCGAGCAACCCGGACGGACTCTGGCCGAGAAAAACGGATGCCGCGAGCGACGGACTCGACGAAAACCGCGAGATCGACGACATCGAACTGACCCTCGACGAGGATTTGCCGCCCACCGAGGAAGAAGCCCCGGAGTGGATGATCGACGCCGACCAGCGCCCGGTCGACCTTGACGACGAGGACGAGGACCGGGAGACGGGCGAGCCCGGGGTCGAAGAGTAGGCGGTCAGTGTCGCAATCGACGTGTGCCCGTCGCCGTCACTGGCGAACGACCTCTCCGAAAGAGCACACCATGACTCGTCTGGGAGTTACCCGCCGGGCAGACGTCACCGAGCCGTGAGTAGCACCCCTCAACCGCGCTGGGGGAGGGGCGCTGCTCACGGCTCGGCGAGAGTGCGCGCGTGTGGGGCCGGCGCGGCTACGCGGCGGTGACGGTGCGGGTGCGTGCCCGGCGGCGGCGGAGCAGAACCGCGAGTCCGCGCCATCCGAGCAGGAACACACCGAGCACGATGGTCGTCACGACGACGAAGCTGAACTCCGTACCCTGCCCGGTAACGGTGCGCAGCAGCATCCCGACGCCGACGGCGAAGAGCCAGATTCCGGTGCCCGTCCAGACGATTTTCTGCGGGCTGCGCCAGGCGCGCATGACGAGCCAGCCGACGAGGAGGCCGCCGAGGAACGGCAACCCGGTGATCAGGGTGCCGAGGAGACCCTCTGCGTGGCTGACCCGGCCGATCAGCACGAAGACCAGCACCAGGGCGGCATCGAGCCCCGCCGCGAGGAGGAGACCGGACCGACTGCTCTGCTGGATTGCCATGATTGCAGCCTACGTGCCGCCGGTCGGGCGGCGGCACGAGGGATATTCATGCCGACCTGAAACCCGGCGGCTATTTGGCTTTCACGGAAATGTGCACGGCCATTGGAGCCGCCCGCCGACGCGACGCACGCACTGGGGGTTCCTGCCCGGGGCGGCGTCCGGCGGTTCGGGAGGCCGGTGGGGAACGGTAGAGTTTCACTGGTACGTATGTCTTGATGTCGAGCTATCTGCGGCGCGGGCATCCGTGCCTATAGCCCTCAAGACCTTGCAGGAACGCTACGAAGCGGATTGGAAGAGCAGCGTGGATCTTTACGAATATCAGGCACGAGACCTGTTTGAACAGTATGGAGTCCCGGTTCTCCCGGGCATCATCGCGGACACTCCGGAGGAGG
>DATISQ010000058.1:0-2031 GCA_035581905.1 Cryobacterium sp. | reverse complement strand
GTGCGGCCAGGCCGAGGCCCGCGTTGCGGGAGTGTCGGTGAGGCGGAAGGTCAGCACGACGTCGTCGGCGGATTCGTGCGCGTCCACGAATTCCCATTCGCTCAGTCGGGCGAAACCGTGCGACGGCGCGGCCGGGTCGAGTGCGTTCGCACCGAACCAGGGGAAGCAGATCGGCACGCCGCCGCGGATCGCGGCGGCGGCCTCGAACCGGCTCGCGTCGCTCAGGAAGAGCGCCGGCCGCCCGCCCGCCGGGGTGAAGTCGGTGACCTGCGCGCCGTGCAGGTAGATCTCGGCGGAGCCGGCGCGGCCGGCCACCCGCACCACGGTGAGCCCACCCCGACCCTCTCCGATTCGGACGGATGCGGGCAGCGACGGGGGTGCAGTGCTGGGGGAGGGCATCTGGCCATTTTCGCGCGTCCGGCGACCGAGTGCCGACAGAGTGCCGACCGAGTGCGGACCGCACCGGCCCCGCGTGGCGGCCAGGCCGGTGCGGGGGTACCGTGAGGAGCACGTAATTCGAGAGGCGGCACCATGTCCGGCAGTCCCGAGGTCATCGAAAAATCAGCCCTCACCCGTGCCCGTCACTGGCGCGATCTGAGCCGGCGGCAGCAGATCGCGGTTCTCGTGGGGGCGGTGGTTCAGATCACCCTGGCCGTGGCGGCGTGGACGGACCTCGCGAAACGGCCGGCATCCAAAGTAAACGGCGCGAAAGGGACCTGGGCCGTGATCATCGGTGTCAATTTCCTCGGCCCGATCGCCTATTTCGGCGCCGGTCGGCGCCGGTAGGTTCGAGAAGGCGCGCCCCGGGCGGGTTGGGTCTAGCATCATCGCGGCGCGGCCGCCGGCCGGGGCCAATTCGAGTACAGGAGGTTCCGATGGGTCACATCAAACTGAGCATGCCGATCGACGCCCCGGTGGACCGGGTCACCGAAATCGCCTTCGACCCGAACCGGTGGGCGTCGTGGTGGGTGAACCTCGGCGAAGCCGAGAAGGTGGAGGGTGACGGCGGCCCGGGCACGGTGGTGGAGCACAGCTATCTGATGGCGGGCGTCCCGTTCCCGGTGACCACGCGGGTCGTGGACATCACCAAGATGGGTGCCGGCGGTCAACGCGTGCGGATCGAATTCGAGGGCCCGATCACGGGTTGGCAGACCTGGGACTACGAGCCCCGCGGTGACGGGGCGACCCTCGTCACGGCCGAGATCGAATACAACGTTCCGGGCAAGGCGATCGGCAAGTTCGCGGACCGGCTGGTGGTCGAGCGGTTGCAGGAGCGGGCGCGGCAGCAGACCCTGGAAAACCTGAAGCTGATGGCGGAGAGCAGTGTTTGAGCCTGAGCGCAGCGGTTGAACACGGTGGCTGACGTGACTCCTCGAGTCTCGTCAGCCACTTTCGACTTCCGGTCAGTCCCGCTGGTACTGCTAGTCCCGCAGGTACTGTTCCAGGCACGGCACCTTCAGCAGGGCCAGCGCGCGCTTCTCGATCTGGCGCACCCGTTCCCGGGTCACACCCTGCACGACCGCGATCTGGTCCAGGGTCTGGGGTGCGCCCCCGTCGAGACCGAAGCGGGACATCAGGATCGACCGCTCGCGCGGGGGAAGGGCGCTCATGTAGAAGCCGATGTCCGCAGCGCGCAAGGTCAATACCGCGTGCTCCTCGGGCTGGGGCAGGTCGTCGTCGATGATCAGCTCGGAGATGTCGCCGAGGCCGTCGCCGACCGGTGACTGCAGGGACATCGGCTCGTTGTCGTAGCGAAGCAGGCGCATCACGTCGACCGGCTGGATCTGGGAGGCCTCGGACAGCTCCGCAATCGTGGGCTCGCGGTCGAGGGTGCTGGTGAGGTCGCGGCGGATGCGCTTGATCTTGTTGAGTTTCTCCGCGGTGTGCACGGGGATGCGGATCATGCGGGATTTGTCGGCCATGCCGCGGTGGATGGCCTGGCGGATCCACCAGGTCGCGTAGGTGGAGAATTTGTAGCCGGTCATGAAGTCGTATTTTTCGACGGCGCGGACGAGTCCGATGTTGCCGTCC
>DATISQ010000057.1:0-2683 GCA_035581905.1 Cryobacterium sp. | reverse complement strand
GCGACTACGCTAGCCCCCGCCCCGCGAGTCGACCCAAGGAGCCAGGGTGTCCAAGCAGAACCTGAAGCACGATTTCAAGGAGCCGTCCCTCGGGCCGGTCTTCTCGGTGCGCTTCGTGATCGCCATCGTGCTGGTCGTCCTCGGCATCGCCTGGATCGCCTACTACTACCTCGCCGTGCGCGTGGACCCCTCGATCATCCCCGCACCGGACCCCGGCAACCCGGCCTTCATGGCCGACCTGGCCCGCTGGAACTACCTGATCGGCTTCGGCGCGATCATGCTCGGCCTCGCGGTCTCCGCCCACCCCAGCACCCCTGCCGGCCGCGGCCGGGGCGTGGTGATCGGCATGCTCGGCTGCTTCCTCGTCGGCCTGCTGTGGATCTGCACCTTCTACGTCTTCTCCGACGACCTCAGCGGGATCCCGGTCATGAACGACCTCGGCCAGTACAACCTGGTCGTCGGGATCGCCCTGATGGCCGTCGGCTTCACCTTCGCCACCCGCTGGGAGTGACCGACCCGCCCGAAACTGTTCGCTGACCCGCCCGAAAGTCTTTGCTGACCCGCCCGAAAGTTTCGGGCGGGTCAGCGCCTTTCTACTCACAGTTGTGGAATTCGCTGTGAACAACACCGGTGTAGTTCTGCACAGGCTCCTCCACAGCTGTGGAGAACTACGTCGGTGTCAGCCGGCGCCGCGGACCGGTCAGGAGAGGGCGAGGGTGCGGGCCGCGATCGCGGCCACGAGCACGAGGGTGAGGGCGACCAGCCCGCCCACCTGCCAGGCGGTACGACGACGTCGCGGCGCGTAGACCAGCAGCGCGGCGATCGTCGCCCCACCGAGGAAGCCACCGAGGTGGCCCTGCCAGGAGATGTTCGGGAACACGAAGGTGATCACCGCGTTGAGACCGACCCAGGTCAGGATGCCGCGAACGTCCCCACGGACCTTGAACGCGAGCACCAGCAAGGCCCCCATCAGCCCGAAGACCGCCCCCGAGGCGCCCAGCGTCGAGCCCGCCGTCGGCGCGAGCCAGTAGACGAGGGTCGAGCCGGCCAGGGCGGAGAGCAGGTAGAGCGCGACGAACCGCGCTCGCCCGATCGCCAGCTCCAGCTGGGGGCCGAGCACCCACAGGGCCAGCATGTTGAAGCCGATGTGCCAGATCTCGATGTGCATGAAGGCGCTGGAGAACAGCTGCCAGTAGGCACCGTCGGCCACGCCGGGGACCCAGGTCTGGCCCTGGGCCGAGCACACCTGCTCGCTGGTGACGTGGGGGAAGAACTGCCCCGGTGAGTCCGTGGGCACGCAACGGCCGTCCGGCAACAGCGCGAGCCGGTCGTACAGCGCGCTCGCGTAACGCCCCGTCGTGGAGAGCACCAGCCAGACCGCCGCGTTGATCGCGATGATCACCATCGAGGTGATGCCGGCGTTGGTCGGTCGGAGGCCGCCGTACGCCGTCCGACCGCTGCGAGTGTTCTTCGCGCCCTCGGCGACGCACGTGGGGCACTGGAACCCGACCGCGGCGTCGCGCATGCAGTCGGGACAGATCGAGCGCTCGCAGCGCTGGCACCGGATGTACGTCTCGCGGCCGGGGTGCCGGTAACAGGACGGCACCCCGGCGGCGGGGACCTGCTGCTCGCTCAGCTCCGCACGACCTGGACCGACTCGATGACCACCGGCTCCTTCGGGCGGTCACCGGGGCCCGTGGCGGCCGTGCCGATGGCGTCGACCACGTCGCGGCCGGCCTGGTCGGCGACCTCACCGAAGATCGTGTGCTTCCCGTTGAGCCAGCTGGTCGCGCCGAGGGTGATGAAGAACTGCGAGCCGTTGGTGCCGGGACCGGCGTTGGCCATGGCCAGCAGGTAGGGCTTGTCGAAGGCCAGGCCGGAGTTCACCTCGTCCTTGAACGTGTAGCCGGGGCCACCGGTGCCGGTGCCGAGGGGGCAGCCGCCCTGGATCATGAAGCCCTCGATGATGCGGTGGAAGCCGAGGCCGTCGTAGAACGGGCCGCTGCGACCGTTGCCGGCGTCGTACTGCTTGGTGCCCTCGGCGAGGCCGGTGAAGTTCTCCACCGTGGCCGGGGCGTGGTCGGGGAACAGGGTGATGGTGATGTCACCCTTGTTGGTCTTCAAGATGGCCTGCTGGTCAGCCATGACTACCTCTCGCGTCTGTGGGTACTAGTCGTGTATCGACCGAGTTCGTGCGTCCCCGATCCTCGCACGGGCCACAAGGTGACCTGCCTCTGGCCGGGCCTTGCCAAGCATGGTCGAATGGATGGATACCGACGCGAGACGTCCCCAGAACAGGAAGGGGCCACGACATGGGCCTGCGCAAGAAGAAGACCCTGATCGACCAGGCGAACGACTACGTGGACTCGGTGAAGCCGCAGATCGAGTCCGCGCTGGCCGACGCCCGCGCCAAGGCCGCACCGCTCCTCGCCGAGGCCCGTGACAAGGCGGCCCCCGTCATCGCGGAGGCCCGCGAGAAGGCCGGCCCCGCGCTGGCCGACGCCCGGGCCAAGGCCGGGCCGATGATCGCCGAGGGCGCAGCCGTGGTCGCCGACAAGGCGGCCCTGGGCGCCAGCCTCGCGGCCGAGAAGGCGGCCATCGGGCGCGACCTCGCCGCGGAGAAGGCGGCCATCGGGCGCGACCTCGCCGCGGCCAAGGTGGCCCAGCTCACGGGTGAGCCCGA
>DATISQ010000056.1:0-5354 GCA_035581905.1 Cryobacterium sp. | reverse complement strand
CCAGGTTTTCTCCGGCATGCTCCCCGAGGACAAGGTCGCCACCATCCGGCGCCTGCAGTCCGAGGGTCGCGTCGTCGCCATGGTCGGCGACGGTGTGAACGACGCCGCCGCGCTCGCCCAGGCCGACCTCGGCATCGCCCTGGCCACCGGCACCGACGTGGCCATCGAAGCCAGCGACGTCACCATCGTGCGCGACCACCTGGGCACCGTGCCCGACGCCATCCGGCTGTCCCGCCGCACCCTGCGCGTGATCAAAGGCAATCTGTTCTGGGCCTTCGCCTACAACCTGGCGGCGCTGCCCCTGGCCGCGTTCGGCCTGCTCAACCCGATGATCGCCGGTGCTGCGATGGCGTTCTCCAGCCTGTTCGTGGTGCTCAACAGCCTGCGCCTGAACACCTTCCGGTAGTCGCGGCGGCGGGCCGTGCCGGGCAGGCCGCTGAGTAGAGTGTTCGCATGCGTCATCCGGTGATTGCCCTGTTCACAGCATTCCTCGGAGCATTCATACTCCTCGGCCTGTCTGCCCCCGGCCTGGCGGCCGCCGCGCCCGCCGCCAGGCCGTACGGTGTGGCCGCCGGCGTCGAGGACTTCACGTTCGATTCCTGGCATTCCGATTTCGAGCTGGCGCTCACCAGTGACGGGCATTCCCGCCTCACCACCACCGAGACGATCGTGGCCCGGTTCCCCGACTCCGACCAGAACCGCGGCATCCGGCGCGCCATCCCCACCCACTACGACGGACATCCGACCGACCTGGAACTGGTCAGCGTGACAGACGAGACCGGGCAGACTCGCGCTATCCAGACTGAAACCACCAGCGACGATGGCGGAGACGAGTTCCTGGAGGTCACGATCGCCGCCGACGACTACGTGCACGGCGCGCAAACCTACGTGATCACCTACCAGGAGGTCGATATCACGCTGGATCCGACGGATGCCCCGATCCAGGAGTTCTACCGCGAGGTGAACGGCACCGGTTGGCCCCAGCCGTTCGGGGAGGTGTCCGCGACCCTCACCGTCGACCCGGAGATCTCCGCCCGGCTCACAGGCGAGGCGGCCTGCTACCAGGGCTCCAACAACTCCTCGGCCCCCTGTGCCGCCCTGACGACGGATGCCTCCGGCCCGGCGGTCACGATCGAGGTCACCGCCGGGGCGCTCGGCCCGGCCGAAGGGCTGACCCTGGCGGTCGGGTTCGAGCCGGGCACCTTCGTGCCCCGCGACCAGTCGTTCACCGCGAACCCGTTCCCGGGCATCGGGCTCGCCGCGGCCCTGCTCGGCCTGATCGGGATGGTCAGCGCCATCGTCGCCCGGTCGACGCGCTGGCGGAACGCGCCGGGCCGGCCGACCGTCATCGCCGAATACCTCCCGCCGAAGGGGGTGAACCTGCTCGAGGCCGGCAACGTCACCCGCACCAGCGCCAAGGCCATGACTGCCCAGATCCTCAGCTTCGCCGTGCGCCGTAACCTGCGAGTGATCGAAGGGGAGGGCAAAAAGCACTACCTCCTCAAACTCGTGCACACCCGAGGTCTCGACCCGACCGAGCGAGCGGTGCTCCGGTTGCTGTTCCCCGGGCTGCACGCGGGGTCGAGCCGCGACCTGAAGAAGAAGGACTCCAAACTGGGCAGCGGGCTGGCCCAGCAGCTGCAGGCCGTCTCCAAGCAGGTGCTGGCCGACGGGCTGCGGGAGACGAAGGGTGGCCGGTTGCGCGGCTGGTTGCTCGGCGGCGCCGTGCTCACCGCCAACCTGACCCTGCTCGGCTGCTTAGGGGCGTTCATCACGGAGGTCGGCGGGCTCTGGCCGGTCCTGGTGCTGGTGGTCGGCATCGCCGCCTCGGTCACGACCGTCATCGTCGCCGCGAGCGTGCGCCCGCTCACCGCGGCCGGCGCCGAGCTGCGCGACTACCTGGCCGGCGTGAAACTGTACATCGAGATCGCCGAGGCCGACCGGCTGCGGGTGCTGCAGAGCCCCACGGGCGCCCTGCGGTCGCCCTACCGGCCGGACCCGGCATCCGTTCTCGAACTGCCCGGGCTGCCCGACCCGGCTCAGCCGGGGCAGATGCTGAAGCTCTACGAGCGACTGCTGCCGTTCGCGGTGCTGTTCGGCCAGGAGAAGGAGTGGTCGCGGGTGCTCGGCGACTACTACGCCCGGAGCGACGCGCAGCCGGACTGGTACGCTGGGTCCGCTCCGTTCAACCCGGTCTGGTTCGCCGCCGGGCTGAGCTCGTTCACGAGCTCCACCTCGGCCTCCTGGTCGGGTAGCGCGTCGAGTTCCTCCAGTTCCGGTTCGGGTGGGGGTGGCTCGGTCGGCGGCGGTGGCGGCGGCGGCGGAGGAGGAGGCGTCTGATGGGCACCCCGGTCGAACCCACGTTCACGCGTTCCGCACTGGCCCCCGGCCTGCTCGGGGCCATCCTTCTGCTGGGCGGGCTCGCGCTGCTGGACTCCGAGGGCTTCATCATCATCCGCTACGCCGTGAGCATCCTGGCGCTGATCCTCTGCGTCTTCGCCATCCAGGCGAAGGCCTGGCCGTGGCTGATCGGTCTCGTACCGATCGCGGTGCTGTGGAACCCGATCGTGGTCATCGACCTGTCCGGCCAGGGCTGGGTTTCCGCGCAGTTCATCGCGGCACTGGTCTTCATCGCCGTCGGCGTCGTCACCAAGGTGCCGGTGCACCGGGATTGACGAGCAGGCGTAGACTGAACCCACGTCGTATTAGTCCGCTTACCGTCTTGACCGTGCCGCTGCATCACAAATGCCGGTGGCTCAAATATGGTTGACACGTTGCTCGATTCAGGCTTCGACGTATCGATCGCACCGGTGTCCACGGATGCCGCACCACGTCGAGCACGGCTCCTGACTGCTGTGCTGCTGTGAAGTTGGAGAAGAATGGCTTACACCCGCCACCAGGCCGCCGGTTCGAACAACCGAGTTGCCGCCGGAGGTCGCGCTCGGCAGCGACCCCGCTCCCGTGACGACGATGCGCCCATCATCCCCATCCTCGCCCGCAAGGTGCGCGAGGTGGAGGCGAAGGCCCAGACCGGTGCCAAGCTGGGTCCGACCAACCGCACCAAATACCAGGTCATCGCGCTGCTCATGCGCGAGGAGCGCGCCCGGGTCAAGGGCGACAAGGAACTCACCGACGCGAATCGCGCGGAACTTCTGAAGCGCCTCGACGGCATCGCCCAGATTCTGGCGAAGACCGCCGCCCGGGATACCAGCCTGATCACCCTGCTGGAACCGGATGCCGGCGTGTCCACGGTCGCGCAGCGATTCCGCCGCGACTGGCTGCTCGAGTCCGGTGCCGAACTCACCCCCGACGAACTGATCATCACCCGCGAACCCGAGGCCCGGCCCGAGGTCCCGGTGAATCAGGTCATTCCGCAGTCGGTCAAGGCCCGCCAGCTGGCCAACCCGTTCCTTGCCCCCGACTTCAGTGCCGCGACGGCCCAGCCGGTCGTCTCCGGCCGCCGCCTGGCCAACTGGGAACTCATCGGCCCGCTGTTCAAATCCTTCGAATACGGCTCCGGCGGCCAGGCCGCCAGCATGGACCTGCCCGAGGCGCCCCGCGTCGACCGGCTCTCGCCGCGCGGGATGGAGCTGATGCGCCACCAGGCCCGCTTCGTCGAGAGCGCGCGTCTGGGCCACCGCAGCTACCTTCTCGCCGACGAGCCGGGGCTCGGGAAGACGGCGCAGAGCCTGCTCGCGGCATCCGTCACCGGGTCCTACCCGTTGCTGGCCATCGTGCCGAACGTCGTCAAGATGAACTGGGTGCGCGAGGTCGAGCTGTGGACGCCGAACCGCCGGGCCACCGTCATCCACGGTGACGGCGACACGCTCGACGCGTTCGCCGACGTCGTCATCGTCAACTACGACGTGCTCGACCGGCACCGCACCTGGCTCGGCACCCTCGGTTTCAAGGGCATGGTCGTCGACGAGGCGCACTTCATCAAGAACCTGCAATCTCAGCGTTCCAAGCACGTGCTGGCGCTGGCCGAGCAGATCCGCCGCCGCACGCCCGGCGGCAACCCGCTGCTGATGGCCCTGACCGGAACCCCGCTGATCAACGACGTCGACGACTTCCGCGCGATCTGGCAGTTCCTCGGCTGGCTCGACGGCGACAAGCCCGCCGCCCGGCTCATGCAGAAGCTCGAGGCGATCGGCCTGACCCCCGCCGACCCCGGCTTCTACGCCGAGGCGCGGGCCGCCGTGATCGACCTCGGCATCGTGCGCCGCCGCAAGGTCGACGTCGCCGCCGACCTGCCGGCCAAGCGCATCGCCGACATCCCGGTCGAGCTGGACGACGACCTCGGTCGCTCCATCCGCCAGGCCGAGCGGGAGCTTGCCGCCCGACTGGTCACCCGCTACCACTCCCTCGTCGCCGCGCGTCACCCCGGCCAGACGCCGCCCGTGCTCGACGGCGAGCAGCGTGCCGCGTTCATCCGTGCGGTCGCCCACGCCGAGCTCGAGGAGTCGAAGGGACAGACCACCGGTGAGAACGTCTTCACCATGGTGCGAAAGATCGGCCAGGCCAAGGCCGCCCTCGCGGCGGACTACGCCGTGCAGCTGGCGCACTCGGTGGGCAAGGTCGTGTTCTTCGCCAAGCACATCGACGTGATGGATGCCGCGGAAGACATCTTCGCCAGGCGCGGCCTGCGCACCGTCTCCCTGCGCGGCGACCAGAGCGCCCTGGCCCGCCAGGCCGCCATCGACGCCTTCAACGACGACCCGGCAGTGGCCGTCGTGGTCTGCTCCCTGACTGCCGCCGGGGTCGGCGTCAACCTGCAGGCCGCGTCCAACGTCGTGCTCGCCGAACTCAGCTGGACCGCCGCCGAGCAGACGCAGGCCATCGACCGCGTGCACCGCATCGGCCAGGACGAGCCCGTCACCGCCTGGCGGATCATCGCCGCCCACACCATCGACGCGCGCATCGCCGAACTCATCGGCAGCAAGCAGGGCCTCGCGGCCCGCGCCCTCGACGGCGCCGTCGAAGAGATCTCATCTGCCGATTCCGTGCAGGCCAGCGCCCTGATCTACCTGCTGACCCTGGCACTCGACGGGGAGTTGTAGAAAGCGCCCTCACCGGCGTGGATTTGAACCGGGCCCCGTTTGGGGTCCATCATTGAGTGGCGGCGGTGTGGGCGACAATTAATTTACTTGCGCAACAAGGAGCAACGACAAATGAAAATTGGTATCCTCACCAGCGTCGGAGACTGCCCCGGTCTGAACGCGGTTATTCGCGGCTCCGTCCTTAAAGGCATCCGCGTCCTCGATGCCGAATTCGTCGGCATTCGCAACGGCTGGAAAGGCCTGGTCGAGGGCGACTTCATGACACTGGACCGGCACAGCGTGCGCGGTCTTTCC
>DATISQ010000055.1:0-2960 GCA_035581905.1 Cryobacterium sp. | reverse complement strand
AGATCGCTCGCACGGCGTCTCCGCGGCCGAAGGCCGCCGCCGCTGTGGGGTGGTGGTCGTTGTGGCGTTCGGCGGTGATGCGCAGGCCGGACGCGGTCTCGACGATGTACCGCGTCGCCGGGCCGGTGTAGACGGTTTCGAAGACGGTGCCGAGCACGGAGGTATCGTCGTCGCCGACGGCTGATGCAACATCGGTCAGCCGAACCCGTTCCGGGCGTACGCTGATGAGCTTGTCTATTCCGGTGATGACGCTGGCGTGGGCGGGGGCGATGAGGTTCGAGATCCCCAGGAATCCGGCCACGAACGCGGTCTGGGGAAACTCGTAGACCTCGTTGGGTGTGCCGACCTGTTCGATGCGGCCGTTGTTGAACACTGCGATGCGGTCGCTGAGGGTGAGGGCCTCCTCCTGGTCGTGAGTGACGAAGATGAAGGTGATGCCGACCTCGCGCTGGATCTGCTTGAGCTCAACCTGCATCTCTTCGCGAAGCTGCTTGTCGAGAGCGCCGAGCGGCTCGTCGAGCAGCAGCACGCTGGGCTGCAGGATGAGCGCGCGGGCCAGGGCGATGCGCTGCCGCTGCCCACCGGAGAGCTGGTGGGGAAGGCGGTCGGCGGTGTGGGCGAGGCGCACCTGCTGCAGGGCCCGCTCGACCCGTTCCGCCGTCTCGGACTTGCTCATCCTGCGGACCCGCAGGCCGTAGCCGACGTTTTCGGCGATGGTCAGGTGGGGGAACAGCGCGTAGTCCTGGAAGACCGTGTTGACGTTGCGGTCGAAGGGGGCCATGCGGGTGACATCGACGCCGTCGAGTTCGATGGTGCCGCTCGTGGCGTCCTCGAATCCGGCGATCATGCGCAGCACTGTCGTCTTGCCGGATCCGGACGGCCCGAGCATGGAGAAAAATTCCCCGGAGCGAACCTCCAGGTTGAGGTCGGCGACGGCGACGACATCCCCGAACGCTTTGGTGACGGAGTGCAGGCGGACGCCCTTGGGGGCAGGGGGAACGGCTGATGCTGCAGTCAGTAGGGCGCGGCCAGACTGTGTCATTGGGCGAGGACTCCTTGGAACGGCGGTGGTCTCAGAGGTTGAGAATAAACATATAGTTCCATAGGTTTAGTTTCAAGCGTTTCAGCTTCTTGGTTCATCCAGCACGGCACCCTCGGCGGGGTGAGGGAGAATGATGCCGTGCCCGCATCTCCGACGACGCCCTCGCGACGGGGCCAGCCCTCTCGTCTGCAGGGCGCAGTATTCCAGCCCATCGGCGACGCGGGACGGGCGGCGCTGGTTGAGCGGCGCATCGCCGAGGCGATCACCGGCGGCGTCCTCGCTCCCGGCACGAAGCTGCCGGCGGAGTCCGAGTTGGCCAGGCTGTTCGGCGTCGCGCCGGCAACCGCTCGGGAGGCACTCCAATCCCTGCGCGAACGTCGCCTGGTCGTCACCCGCCGCGGGCGCAGCGGCGGGAGCTTCGTCGTCGAAACCGCCAACGCCGCCGAATTCGCCACGCGCGCTCTCTGCGCCATGTCACGGGTCGCCCTCCGTGACCTCGCCGCCCACTACCTGGCCGTCACGGGCGCCTGCGTCGCCCTGGCCGCCCAGCGGGCCGACCCGAGCGAGATCCTGCGCATCCGCGGCCGGCTCGATCGCTACACCGGCAACGATCCACTGACGTGGCGACGGTTAGCCGACGACGCGCACCTCGAGATTTCCGCGCTCAGCCAATCGGCCAGGCTCACCCGTGAGCAGATGCGCCTGCAGGCGGAATTCTCGCCGTTCCTCGCACTCGTCGACGCGTCCGAGGCCGATCGGGATCGCAGCCGCAGCCAACTCCTCGCCGTGCTCGACGCCGTCGCCGCCGCGGACTCGGCTGCGGCGACCAGCCGGGTGCGGGAATCCATCATGGATGCCGTGGACCGGCTGATCGACCACCAGGCGGAGTTAGCAAGGTCGTGACTGCGGGCACTCTCCCCCGGTACTGTGTATCCCAGTCACCGAGGATCAGCGCCCTGGCGCTCCTCGCAACAAGGAGGTTGCCATGACGACAGGAGTCACCACGGTCGCGTCCCGCGCGGTCGCAGCCGTCGATGGGTACTTCGCCGACGCCCTCGACGCCTTGGAGGCCTGGCGGCTCGACATCGCGGGCGACATCGCCGCGGCGCGGCGCTCCGGCCCGATCACCACCTCGCGACTCGACGCACTCGTGGCGCCGTACGCGCGGCAAACCCTCGACACGTCAGGCATCTCCGTCTACGGCGCGGGCTTCATCGCCGCCCACAACTCCCTCGCCGACGCCCCCAGCCACCTCGCCTGGTGGCAGGGGCCGCAGCGTGCCCGGCTGACCCTCGCCAATCAGGCGATCAACAAGGGCAACATCGACTACAGCGAACTCGAGTGGTACCGGGTTCCCCTGCTCACCGGCGAGGCCCACATCGCGGGCCCCTATGTCGACTACCTGTGCAGTGACGAGTACACGATCACGGTGGCCGCACCGGTGCGGATCGATGATGCATTCGTCGGCGTCATCGGACTCGACCTGCTCATCGACACCGTCGAGCGCGACCTCACGCCCCGCCTCGCACTGCTGGGTGCCGACATCACCATCGTCAACACCGCCGGCCGCGTCGTGGTGTCGACGAACCACCGCCTGGCCACCGGGGAGTCCCTCCGCGGTGACGCATACCGCGGCGCCGAGCGGGTGCCGTGTCTGCGCACACCGCTCGAGATCGTGATCGTCTGAGCACGTCAATGACGCGACTCCGCAGCAATCGCAACCCTCGCGCGCCGCAAAAAAAGGCCCCCGATCTCTCGGGGGCCTTTCCTGTCCGACTGGGTTGTAGGCAATCAACCCATCTTGTTCACTGTGCGCGAGGGGGGACTTGAACCCCCACGTCCTTTCGAACACTGGCACCTGAAGCCAGCGCGTCTGCCAATTCCGCCACTCGCGCGAACTTAGGAAGATTAGCACTTT
>DATISQ010000054.1:0-2305 GCA_035581905.1 Cryobacterium sp. | reverse complement strand
CAGGCCGAGCAGGATCATCACCAGGTAGTAGAGCACGTGCCAGAGCAGGCCCGGGTCGACCTGGCCGGTGGTCAGGCCGCGCACGAGCTCGACCCCGTGCCAGAGCGGGAGGGTCTGGATCACGTACTGGATCGGCTGCGGGTAGACGCTCAGCGGGTAGAACGTGGCCGAGAACAGGAACATCGGCAGCAGCAGGAACGTGATCCAGTCCATCTGCTGGAACGTCTTCATGAAGCTCGTCACGGCCATCCCCACGCTCGCGAAGCCGAACGCGATCAGCAGGACGGCCGGCAGGGCCAACAGCGCCCACCAGGACAGGTTGAGCCCGAGTGCCTGCATCACGACCAGGAAGCCGGTGGCGTACAGCGCCCCGCGCAGCAGCGCCAGCGAAATCTCGCCGAGAGCGACATCCAGCGGGCCGAGGGAGGTGGACAGCATTCCCTCGTAGAGCTTGGCGAACTGCATCTTGAAGAACACGTTCCAGGTGGAGTCGTAGATGGCCCCGTTCATGGCGGCGACGGCCAGCAGCGCCGGCGCGATGAACGCGGCGTACGGCACCTCCTGGCCCGACTCGGTCGTGATCGTGCCGACCAGGGCGCCCAGGCCGAGGCCCATCGAGAGCAGGTAGAAGATCGGCTCGAAGAAGCCGCTGACCACGACGAGCCAGTTGGTGCTCCTCGTCGCCTGCCAGCCCCGGAACATGACGCTGCGCGCGTTCCCGGCGTAGAGCGCGCCGAGCGGCCGGGATGCCGGGACATCCGTTCGACGATCGGTGGCGGTCATTTGTTCAGCCGCCGGGCCGTGATGCGCCGGGCCGCAGCCCAGCCGAGGGCAAGCAGCACCGCCAGGTAGAGCACGTGCAGACCGCTCAGCCAGAGCGGTTCGCTCGCCCCGTAGGCGAACACCCGGGCCAGTTCGGTGCCGTGCCAGAGCGGGGAGATCCAGCCGATCCACTGCAGCCAGATCGGCAGCACGGCGAGCGGGAAGAAGGTGCCGGAGAACAGCGTCATCGGCAGGATGACGAAGCGCATCACCATGGCCAGCTGGCCGGTGTCCTCGGTGAGGGTGGCCGTGTACGCCATCAGCAGGGCGCCGAAGCCGAGCCCGGTGAGCAGCGCCACGAACACGGCCAGGAAGCCGGCCGTCGACGGGACCGCCCCGAAGACGAGCATGAACGCGTAGTAGATGGCGCAGGTGAGGAACATGCGCACGGCCACGGAGATGACGATGCCGTTGATGATCTGCCCCGGCTGGATCGGGGACGCGTTCATGCCGAAGAACACCGGGTTCCATTTGAAACCGAGCATGATCGGGTAGGTGAACTCCTCGCTCGCCACCGCGATCGCGGCGCTGCAGAGCAGGGCGGGGGCGACGAACGCCAGGTAGCTGACCCCGTTCACGGCATCCGTGCCCAGGTTGGCGTCGACGAGGGTGGCCAGGCCGACCCCCATGGCGTAGAGGTAGATGATCGGGTTGCCGATGGCGGTCATGGTCACCGTCTGCGCGTACGAGCGCATCACCCGGAACCGGTGCTCGGCCACATACCAGGAACCCCAGCGCCGGGCCTGCCGGGTGGAACGGATGGCCCGGTCGCCGACCGATCCGGGAGCCGGGGCCGTCTCGGCCGAGTCGGCGTGCCTCTGCCCGGCGCTCATTCGACCAGGGTCCGTCCGGTCAGGCGCAGGAACACGTCTTCCAGGCTGGAGCGCCGCACCAGGCTGGTGATCGGGGTGAGTCCGGCGTCCACGATGCGCACCAGCTCCGACTCGCCGTTCTCGCTGTAGATCAGGATGCGGTCGGGCAGCACCTCGATCCGGTCGCCCATGCCCGCAATCTGCGCGGCCACGTCGGCGTTCAGGTCGGAGCCGAACCGCACCTCGAGCACCTCCCGGGAGGAGTAGGTGCGGATCAGCTGCGCCGGGGCACCCTCGGCCATGATCACGCCCTTGTCGATCACGACCAGGCGGTCGCAGAGCTGCTCGGCCTCGTCCATGTAGTGAGTCGTCAGCAGCAGGGTCGTGCCCTGCTCCTTGAGCCGGAACAGGCGGTCCCAGAGGATGTGCCGGGCCTGCGGGTCGAGGCCCGTGGTCGGTTCGTCGAGCAGCAGGATGCTCGGGTCGTTGATCAGGGCCCGCGCGATCGTGAGACGCCGCTTCATGCCCCCGGAAAGCGCGTCGACCTTCGATTTCGCCTTGTCCTCCAGCTGCGCGAACTCCAGCAGCTCGTCGGCGCGGCGGGCCACCTGCGCCCGCGGCAGGCCGAAGTAGCGACCGTAGACGAGCAGGTTCTCCCGTACCCGCAGCTC
>DATISQ010000053.1:0-19883 GCA_035581905.1 Cryobacterium sp. | reverse complement strand
CGTGGGCGCCCTTCGCTGTGCTGCGGGTGATGCCGGTGCTACGGGGTGGTGACGACCGGGAGACCGGTGGAGACGGTCGCCGCGGACATCGCGCCGGCATCCGTCACCGAGGTGAAGCCCAGCTCGGTCAGACGGGCCTCGGCGGCTGCCGAACGGCTACCCGATCGGCAGTACACGACGTATTCCACATCGGTCGGCAATGCCGAGACCTTGCTGTCGAAGTCGGATGACTGCACGTCGATGTTCATCGCGCCTTCGAGGTGACCGGCGACGTACTCCCCCGGGGTGCGCACATCGATCACGACGGCGTCGGCCGAAATGGCCGACTGAGCGGCCGGGGCGGCCGGCGCGGAGCAGGCGGTGAGGCCGAACAGGGCGACACCGGCCAGGACGAGTGCTGCGACGAGGCTCTTCATGCCTAGTTGCAGGTACAGCGCTGAGCCGGCGGAACGTTGGCCATGACGGAGTCGACGTGCTCACCGCAGCCGGTCCAGGTGATCTTGCCGCAACGGTTACAACGAATGGGACTGCACATGGGTGGCTCCTTCTCGGTTCAATGGAAATACCAATATACCCCCTAGGGTATCCAGAAAGCCACCACCGGCCTCATTCACGCCTCGGATACGGTCGTGTCGATGATGATTTCCGAGCGCAGCGTGCGGTGCACGGGGCACTTGTCGGCGATCTCCAGCAGTCTCCGACGCTGGTCGCCGTCGAGGTCGCCATCGAAGCGGATGACGCGTTCGATCCGGTCGACCTGCCCGGTTTCGGTTTCGCAGGTCACACAGTCCTGGGCGTGGATTCGGGAGTGTCGCAGGGTCACGGTGACTTTCTCCAGCGGCCACTTCTTGCGCTGGGCGTACATCCGCACGGTCATCGAGGTGCAGGCGCCGAGGCCGGCCAGCAGGAAATCGTAGGGGGACGGGCCCGTGTCGGTACCGATGGGTTCGGGTTCGTCGGCGGCAAGGCGGTGCCGGCCGACCGCCACGTTCTGGGCGAACGCGCCCGTGCCGCTCTCGGACACCACGACGAGCCCCTCGCCCGGAGCGGCCGGAGCTGCCGGAGCTGCTTGCGCTGCTTGCGCGGGCGCCTCCGAGACCGGAAGCGAGTCGGAAATCGCCTCCGGGATCGGCTCCGGGATCGGCTCCGCCGTCGAGGTGAAGGCGTAACGACCCGCCCAGGTGGCGAGCATGGCGGCCGCGTAGGCGGCATCCATCGGCTTGGTCAGCAGGTGGTCGGCCCCGTCGAGCGCCACGAAGGATTTGGGGTGCCGGGCTGCCTCGTAGATGCGCCGCGCGTTGTCGGCGTCGACGGTGGCGTCGGTCGGTGAGTGCATCACGAGCAGGGCCGCACCGAGGTTGCCGATGCGCTCGGCCTGCGGCTGCGCGGCGATGTCGTCGAGGAACTGCCGACGGATGCGGAAGGTACGGCCGGAGAGTTGAACCTCCGCTTCCCCGCGCGCTTCGATCTCGGCGCGGCTCGCCCGCAGCAGGTGCGCGAGGTGGTCGGGATCGGCCGGCGCCCCGATCGTCGCCACGGCCCGCACCTCGGGGATGCGAGGGGTGACGGCGAGAACGGCGGCCCCGCCCAGCGAGTGCCCGATCAGAAGCGACGGCGCCGCGTAGTGCTCGCGCAGATAATCGGCCGCGTGCACCAGATCCTCGATGTTGGAACTGAAGTTGGTGTTGGCGAAGTCGCCGCCGGACTGGCCCAGGCCGGTGAAGTCGAACCGGAGCACCGCGATGCCGAAGTCGGTCAGGGCCCGGGAAATGCGGGCGGCCGCGAGCACGTCCTTGCTGCACGTGAAGCAGTGCGCGAACAGCGCGTAGGCCCGGGGCGTCGACTCCGGCAGGTCGAGACGCGCCGCCAGTTCGGCCCCCTGGGACCCGGGGAATTCCAGTCTCTCGCTCTGCCTGCTCATGCCGTGTCCGTTCTGTAGTCGGTCATTCTGTCGTTGGTCGTTCTGTCGTTGGTCGTTCTGTGACTGGTCTCCGTACCCGGCCGCCCTCGGGGAAGGAGTCACGCATCCGCTTCGTCCCCCGGCACGTCAGGCGACCCGGTCGGCGGCATCGGACCGGTCCCCGATCGGGTCTGCCGCCGTGCCCGGTCGGCAAAGAAGACCCCGATCATGGTCAGGCCCCCGAGAACCCCGACGGCGAGCCAGAACGGCCACTCCAATTCGAGCCCGAAGGCCCCCAGGGCAACGTAGGCGAGGGTGCCCGGGATGATTCCCAGGGCCGTGCCGAGCGCGTAGTCGCGGCGTCCCACGGCGGTCAGGCCGGCGGTGTAATTGATCGCGGTGAATGGCAGCACGGGAATGAGCCGAACACCGATGACCGTGGCGAGTCCGTGACGACGGAGCATCTCGTCGACGCGGGCCACCCGGGCGCCCGTGAACCGTTCGACCGCGTCGCGTCCGAGCGAACGCCCGATTATGAAGGCGAGCGTCGCACCGAGCACCGAGCCGAGATAGACGAGCAGCGATCCGCCGACGAATCCCCAGGTCAGACCGGCGGCGACGTTGAGCACGCTTTTGGGAACGGGCGTGAGCGTGAGGGCGACGTAGCCCACAACGAAGACGACAGCCCCCGCCGCTCCGACGCTGGTCGCGGCAGCCCGCACCTCCTCGACGTTGGGCACCGGCACCACGAGCCCCGCCACGATCACGACGCCGATGAAGAGCGCAAGGGCCACCAGACGCAACACCGCGCTCCGGTGTGCCCGCACGGACGCCGAAGCGGAGGCCGGAGTGCTCCCGGACTCTTCCCTGTGGTCTCTCAACCGACCCTCCTTCACCGTGTCCGTGGCCTGGACGAGTTCCCGCACCAGGCGGCTCGCTCCCATGACAAGTTAATCAGTCGATGCGGATGACCACGACGGAGTGAAGCGCCGACGCTCCTGACGACGCGAGGGCCGACAACCCGCAACCGCAGATCACAATCCGGCTCAGTCCGGGTTTTCTTCTCAAACGAAGAAGAAACGCAAAAGTTCTGCCGGGAATCATGAAGAAGACCGCCTGTTCTTGCCGCAGTCTTCATTTAGCAGCCGATAACGGGTCGCCGATAAGCCGTCCCACCACCTGCACAATTCAACGTCGAAGGAATGCACATGACCCTCTATCAAGACGACACCAAGGCCGTCGAAGCTCTCAAGAACGCAGCCGGAAGCAGCTGGGATGCGATCAACCCTGAGTCGGTCGCCCGCATGCGTTCACAGAACCGCTTCAAGACCGGCCTTGAAATCGCGCAGTACACCGCCGACATCATGCGCAAGGACATGGAGGAATACGACGCGGACTCCTCCGTCTACACGCAGTCCCTCGGGGTCTGGCACGGCTTCATCGGCCAGCAGAAGATGATCTCGATCAAGAAGCACCTGAAGACCACGAACAAGCGCTACCTGTACCTGTCCGGCTGGATGGTCGCCGCCCTGCGCAGCGAGTTCGGCCCGCTGCCCGACCAGTCCATGCACGAGAAGACGGCCGTTCCCGCGCTGGTCGAGGAGCTCTACACCTTCCTCCGCCAGGCCGACGCCCGCGAACTGGACCTGCTGTTCACCGCCCTGGACGGGGCCCGTTCCGCCGGCAACGACGCCAGGGCCGCGGAGATCCAGGGCCAGATCGACAACTACGAGACCCACGTCGTGCCGATCATCGCGGACATCGACGCCGGCTTCGGCAACCCCGAGGCGACGTACCTCCTGGCCAAGAAGATGATCGAGGCCGGCGCCTGCGCCATCCAGATCGAGAACCAGGTCTCGGACGAGAAGCAGTGCGGCCACCAGGACGGCAAGGTCACCGTCCCTCACGAAGACTTCATCGCGAAGATCAACGCCGTGCGGTACGCGTTCCTCGAGCTCGGGATCGACAACGGCATCATCGTCTCGCGCACCGACTCGCTCGGTGCCGGCCTGACGCAGAAGCTCGCCGTCACCTACCAGCCCGGAGACCTGGGCGACCAGTACAACTCCTTCCTCGATGTCGACGAGATCACCGAGGCCGAGCTGGGCAACGGCGACGTCGTGATCAAGCGTGACGGCAAGCTGCTGCGCCCCAAGCGCCTGGCCAGCAACCTCTTCCAGTTCCGTCAGGGAACCGGTGAGGCCCGCTGCGTGCTCGACAGCATCACCTCGCTGCAGAACGGTGCGGACCTGCTCTGGATCGAGACGGAGAAGCCGCACGTCGCCCAGATCGCCGCAATGATGAACGAAGTGCGCAAGGTCATCCCGAACGCCAAGCTCGTCTACAACAACAGCCCCTCGTTCAACTGGACCCTCAACTTCCGTCAGCAGGCGTACGACAACCTGCTCGCCGAGGGCAAGGACGTGTCGGCGTACGACCGTGCCAAGCTCATGAGCGTCGCCTACGACGAGACCGAGCTCGCTCAGATCGCCGACGAGAGCATCCGCACCTTCCAGCGCGACGGCTCGGCCGAAGCCGGCATCTTCCACCACCTCATCACCCTGCCGACGTACCACACGGCCGCGCTGTCCACCGACGACCTGGCCAAGGGCTACTTCGCCGACCAGGGCATGCTCGCCTATGTCAAGGGCGTGCAGCGTCGCGAGATCCGGGAGGGGATCGCCACGGTCAAGCACCAGAACATGTCCGGCTCCGACATCGGCGACAACCACAAGGAGTACTTCGCCGGCGAAGCCGCGCTGAAGGCCGGCGGAACCAACAACACGATGAACCAGTTCGAGGAACCGGCTCTGAGCCACTAATCCCTGCCTAGTCGTGACGAAGAAGCCCCAGTCGGATGACTGGGGCTTCTTCGGCGTCCGGGTGAACGGATGCCCGCTGAGCGGATCGGTTGCGTCTCCGGTCGATTCCCAGCAAGCTCGGGGCATGGCCCTCCACCTTGACCGTCAGGCAGAGATTGTCCGGATCCTCTCCCGCAACGGCTTCCACTTGCTCGTGGCCCGCTCGGGCCTGGCCCAGCGACTGCCGATGCCGGGTTTGCTCGACGCCCTCCTGCCGGATGCGCTGCACGTCGACCAGGCCTTCAACTCCCCCGAGATCATCCGGCGCACCCTGCAGGAACTCGGCCCGACCTTCATCAAGCTCGGCCAGATCCTGTCGACACGGCCCGACCTCGTGCACCCGGAGCTCGCCACTCAGCTGGCCAGGCTCCAGGACCAGGATCCCCCGATGCCGATCGAGCAGACTCGGCGCCTCATCGCCCAGGAGCTGGGCGTGCCGATCGAGGAGGCGTTCGCCTCGTTCGACGACGAGGTGGTCGGCAGCGGGTCCCTGGCCCAGGCCCACGGCGCCGTGCTGCCCGACGGGTCCCGGGTGGTGGTCAAGATCCAGCGCGAGGGAATCGTTCCGACGATCAACGCCGATCTCGAGATCCTCGGGAACGTCGTGCGCGAGCTGGCGAGACGGTCGCCATCCGTCACCGAATTCGGCGTGCCGCGCTTCGTGGAGGAGTTCAGCCTGCAGCTCCGTCGGGAGCTGGACTTCAAGGCGGAGGGCCGCAACGCCGAGCGCATCGGGCTGAACTTCGCGGAGAGCCCGGGGCTGCGCGTCCCCCGCATCGACTGGTCGCGCACCACGACCAGGATGCTCACCGAGGAGCGCCTGTCCGGCGCCAAGATCACGGATGTCGACACGCTCGACACACTCGGCGTCGATCGCTCGGCGCTGGCGGATCGAGCCACGACCGTCATTCTCGACATGGTCCTGCGGGACGGCTTCTTCCACGCCGACCCCCATCCGGGCAACATGCTGGTCGAGCCCGGCGGCGTGATCGGGCTGCTCGACTACGGCATGGTCGGCTCACTCACCGACAGCCTCCGCAACCAGCTGATCGACGTGGTGCTGGCGTTGTCGATGCAGCAGTCCGACCGGCTGGCGGCGATGCTGATGCGACTGGCACCGCCCCGCGGCCACGTCGACCGTGCGAGGTTCACCGAGGCCCTGGCGCGCATCATCGAAAGGTATACGGGCCTCACTCTGAAGGACCTGCCCGCAGGCGAGCTGATCACCGAGGTCATGGACTTGATGCGGCACTACCATCTCCAGGTTCCCGCAGCGGTGGCCATGGTGTCCAAGATGCTCGTGATGTGCGAGGGTACCGGGCGGGTGCTGGACCCCGATTTCAGGATCACCAGTGCGCTCAAGCCCTACTCCCTGCAACTGCTGGCGCGGCGGCTGCAACCGTCCTCGGTGGCCCGGCGGCTGACGACCTTCTCGCTGGACGCCCTCGAGCTCGGCCTCCCGCTGCCCGAGCGGCTCTCCCACATTCTGGACCGCTACGAGCAGGAAGGCATCAGCGTCAGCATCGACCCGGTGCAGCTCGAGCCCTACGTGCGCCGGGTCGAGAACATGAGCGAGCGCGTCGTGGCCGGGATGCTGCTGGCTTCCCTGATCACCGCGATCGGGTCGCTGGGAGCCACCGACCGAAAATGGTTGGCCAGAGCCCGCGGCCCGCTGCTGGTGCTCGGCTCGGTCGCTGCCGCAGGCCTGGGCTCGTTCATCGCCATCAACGCGAGACTGGCCCAGGTGCGGCTGCACCGGATGCGGTAGCGCGCGCCGCGTATTATTGGGTGCTTGCGGTGCAAAGCCGCCCGGCGCATCGCAGCGCTCACTTTCCTCGCGCCTCTCCATTGACCGCGTATCCACCGACTCCGCCTTGAGCGCTGAATCCCGGAAGGCCTCATGGCTATTCTCAACAACTCTGCCCCGCCCAGCCGCTACCGGGCGGAACCGTCGGTGATGACCGCGCTGCGCTCCCCTCGCCTGCTGACCCGCGAGGTGCTCGCCGGCCTCGTCGTGGCCATGGCGCTGATTCCCGAGGCGATCTCGTTCTCGATCATCGCCGGCGTCGATCCCCGGGTCGGCCTGTTCTCGTCGTTCGTGATGGCGGTGTCGATCGCGTTCCTCGGCGGACGGCCGGCGATGATCACCGCCGCGACCGGCGCGATCGCGCTCGTGATCGCCCCCGTCGCCCGGGAGTACGGCATGGACTACTTCATCGCCACGGTCATCCTGGCCGGGATCTTCCAGGTGGTGCTCGGCGTGCTCGGCGTCGCCAAGGTGATGCGGTTCATCCCCCGCAGCGTCATGGTCGGCTTCGTCAACGCCCTCGCGATCCTGATCTTCATGGCCCAGCTCCCCCACCTTCTCGGCGTGCCGTTCCTGGTCTACCCGCTGGTCGCCGTCGGGCTGCTGATCATGGTGGTGATGCCCCGCCTCACCAAGGTCGTTCCCGCACCGCTCGTGGCGATCGTGCTGCTCACCGTGGTGGTCGTCGTGACCGCGATCAACGTGCCCACCGTCGGCGACCAGGGCGAACTGCCGAGGAGCCTGCCCGAGCTGTTCATCCCCAACGTTCCCCTCACCTGGGACACCTTCGCGATCATCGCCCCGTACGCCGTCGCGATGGCGCTCGTGGGTCTGCTCGAGTCCCTGATGACGGCGAAACTCGTCGACGAGATCACCGACACCCACTCCCGCAAGACCCGCGAAGCCTGGGGCCAGGGCGTCGCGAACATGCTGTCGGGCATCTTCGGCGGCATGGGCGGCTGCGCCATGATCGGCCAGACCATGATCAACGTGAAGGCCTCCGGCGCCCGCACCCGCATCTCCACCTTCCTCGCCGGCGTGTTCCTGCTGATCCTTGTGGTCGGCCTCGGCGACCTGGTCGCCATCATCCCGATGGCCGCCCTGGTCGCCGTGATGATCATCGTGGCGGTGCTGACCTTCGACTGGCACAGCATCCGTCTGGCCACCCTGAAACGGATGCCGCGGAGCGAGACGACCGTCATGGTCACCACCGTCGTGGTCGTCGTCGTCACCCACAACCTCGCGATCGGCGTGATCGTGGGCGTGCTCGTGGCCATGGTCGCGTTCGCCCGCCGGGTCGCCCACTTCGTCAGCGTCGAACGAACCCTGCCCGAGGGTGAGCCTGTGCCCACCGCGTATTACACGGTCACCGGCGAACTGTTCTTCGCCTCGAGCAACGACCTCACCACCCAGTTCGAGTACGCAGACGACCCCGACCGCATCGTGATCGACATGACCCGCTCACACATTTGGGACGCCTCGACCGTCGCCGCACTCGACGCCATCAGCAACAAGTACGAGCGCCACGGCAAACGGGTCGTTCTCGTCGGCCTGAACGACGCCAGCACCCTGATGCACACCCGGCTTGCCGGGAACCTCGGCGGGGAATAATGGCCGTGCACCGGAACAACGCAGTGAGGGAAAGAGGCCACCGATGATCGCGAGATTCGAGGAACTGGACTGGCAGCCGACACCGATGGGCGACCTGACCCTGCGGCGTCGCGTGGAGCCCACGCTGGGGGTGGAAGTCTTCGAGGTGAAGCTGGGCGACGAGTTCCTCATGTCCAGCCTCTTCACCGTCGCGGAAGAGGAGCTGGCACACCTGGGCCTCGCCGCAGCCGAGGGCGACGACCTGGCCGTGCTCGTCGGCGGACTCGGACTGGGCTACACCGCTCTGGCTGCCCTGGCCGACCCACGCGTGCACGCCCTCACCGTTGTCGACGCGCTTCCGACGGTGATCGACTGGCATCAGCGGGGGCTGCTTCCCACGTCGGGCGCCCTCACCGGCGACGCACGCACCAGACTGCAGGCCGACGACTTCTTCGCGCTGATGCGCGCAGAGCCGGCGCCCGATTCCCCACGGTACGACGCGATCCTGGTCGACATCGATCACTCGCCTCGCCACCAGCTGGACCCGAGCCACGCCGACCTGTACACCGTGCCGGGTCTGCAGGCGCTCGCTCGTCACCTCCAGGCCGGCGGCGTCTTCGCGCTGTGGTCTGACGATCCGCCCGACGATGATTTCATGGCGAGCCTGCACAGCGTCTTCGCGACCTGCTCCGCGCAGGTTATTTCCTTCGATAACCCGATCACCGGCGGCACGTCGACCAACACCGTCTACGTCACGACGACCTGAGGTCAGCCCCTCCCGCGGCACCCTTGGCTACTGGCGGCGCAGCAGGTCCAGGAACTCGTCCGCCATGGTCAGCTGCTCCTGCAGCTTCTCGCGCCGCTCGACGGCCTGGCGGATGAACCTGCCCAGCTCTTCCCGCACCTCCGGGTTGTCCGAGCCGGACCCCCCGCCCTGGAGCGTGTCGATGACTTTCAGGAGTTCGATCATTTCCTCGAGCGAGAACCCGAGCGGCTTCCTCCGGCGAATCAGAATCAGCCGCGACAGGTCTTCCTGGGTGTAGAGCCGGAACCCGCCCTCGGTGCGGCCGGACGCCTTGAGCAGCCCGATCTCGTCGTAGTGACGAATGGTGCGCAACGACAACCCGGTCTTCTCGGCCAGCTCGCCGATGTGCATCGTCCCCGTCACTGCATCCACGGCCATCCCCGATTCCTTGTGTTTATCGACTAACACCCAACCCTAACGTTAGAGTAGTGTTACGAAAGTCGGCTGACATTACGGTGTGAGCCCACCCCCCATTGTCGTCTGTGACAGTGTCGGCGTGCGCATCGAGGCGCCCCCTCCCCCCTCTTTCTGCCCATCCCGGTTTCGTTCCGAGACCCCCTCGCTGGAGGCCCCATGGCTATTCTCCAAAAAACACCCGCGCCCAATCGCTACCAGGCCGAACCAACGGTGATGACCGCGCTCCGCACACCGCGCATCCTCACCCGGGAAGTACTCGCCGGCCTCGTCGTGGCCATGGCACTCATCCCCGAAGCCATCGCGTTCTCCATCATCGCCGGCGTCGACCCCCGCGTCGGCCTCTTCTCCTCCTTCGTGATGGCCGTGTCCATCTCCTTCCTCGGCGGTCGGCCCGCGATGATCACCGCCGCCACCGGCGCCATCGCCCTCGTCATCGCCCCCGTCGCCCGGGACTACGGCATGGACTACTTCATCGCCACCGTCATCCTCGCCGGCGTCTTCCAGGTCATCCTGGCCGTGATCGGCGTCGCCAAGATCATGCGGTTCATCCCCCGCAGCGTCATGGTCGGGTTCGTCAACGCCCTGGCCATCCTCATCTTCACCGCCCAGCTGCCCCAGCTGCTCAACGTGCCGTTCATGGTCTACCCGCTCGTCGCCGTCGGCATCCTCATCATGATCGTGATGCCACGCATCACCAAGGTCATCCCTGCGCCGCTGGTCTCGATCGTCGTGCTCACCATCGCCACCGTCGTCATCGCCATCAACGTGCCCACCATCGGCGACCAGGGCGACCTGCCCGAGAGCCTGCCCGAACTCTTCATCCCCAACGTGCCGCTCACCTGGGAGACCTTCACGATCATCGCCCCGTTCGCCCTCGGCATGGCCCTGGTCGGCATCCTCGAATCGCTGATGGCCGCAAAAATCGTCGATGAAGTCACCGACACCCACTCCCACAAAACCCGCGAAGCCTGGGGCCAGGGCGTCTCCAACATTCTCTCCGGATTCTTCGGCGGCATGGGCGGCTGCGCCATGATCGGCCAGACCATGATCAACGTGAAGGCCTCCGGCGCCCGCACCCGCATCTCCACCTTCCTCGCCGGCGTCTTCCTGCTCGTCCTGGTCCTCGGCCTCGGCGACCTCCTCGCGGTCGTCCCGATGGCCGCCCTGGTCTCCGTCATGATCATCGTGGCCTACCTCACCTTCGACTGGCACAGCGTCCGCTGGAGCACCCTCAAGCGCATGCCGAAGAGCGAAACCAGCGTCATGGTCTCCACCGTGATCGTGATCGTGCTCACCCACAACCTCGCCATCGGCGTCATGGTGGGCGTCATCGTCGCCATGGTCGCCTTCGCCCGCCGCGTCGCCCATTTCGTCAACGTCGAGCGCACCCTGCCCGAAGGCGAGGACGTGCCCACCGCCTGCTACACCGTCACCGGAGCCCTGTTCTTCGCCTCCAGCAACGACCTCACCACCCAATTCGAATACGCGGACGACCCCGACCGCATCGTCATCGACGTGTCGAACTCCCACATCTGGGACGCCTCCACCGTCGCCGCCCTCGACGCCATCACCAACAAGTACGAGCGCCACGGAAAACGCGTCGTCATCGAGGGCATGAACGAAGCCAGCTCGACCATGCACACCCGCCTGGCCGGAAACCTCGGCGGCGGCCACTAGACGCACAAACGGATGGCGCGGCAGCCCCTGAGGGGCCGCCGCGCCATCCGTTCGTGCTGGGGGGTTCTAGCCCTTGAAGATGTCCTTGACGTTCTCGCCGGCCTTCTTCGCGCTGGCGGACTTCTGCTCGGCCTTGCCCTCGGCGACCTTGGAGTCGTCGTTGGTCGCCTTGCCGACGGTCTCAGTGGCCTTGCCCTTGAGGTCTTCAGCGGCGTTGTTGATCTTGTCGGATGCACTCATTGGACTCTCGATTCGCGTTGGTTTTCTCGTAGGCATTGATCCGGCGCGGATGCGCGGACCGCCAGTGGTATTCATCTATAGGACGGAGACCAGAGCCGGTTCGTCACACATTTGCCTGAGTTCGCCAACCGCCGACGGGCCGGGCGCGGGCCGGGCGCCGGTCAGGCGCTGGCCGGGCGCGGGTCAGGCGCTGTCGTCGTCGGCGAGCAGCGTGTCGATCTGCCCCATGGCCCCCCGCATGCCCTCTTCCATGCCCATCTCGGACATCTGCTTCAGCTGCTCCCGGCTGTCGAACGTCGACACGATGGTCATGCGGGTGCGACCGTCGACCTCCTCCAGCGTCACGACGGCCCGCACCGAGCCCATCTCGGCAACCGGATCGCCGTCCTCGTCGGCGAAGCCGTCCTCGAACTCCAACCGGCGCGGCGGCTGAATCAGCGTGGTCACCCACCAGCCGGGCCCCTTTTCGCCGTCCGGGCCGGTCATGTAGTAGTTCGACAGGCCGCCGGGCACGAAATCGTGCCGCTCGAAGGTGGCCGGCCAGGTCGGCGGCCCCCACCACCGCTCGAGCTGGCGCGGGTCCTCCCAGAGTTGCCATACTCGCTCCGCACTCGCGTCGAAATCGGCCACGAACGTGAGAGTGAGCGCCTCAGTGTCCTTGTTCGAACTGATGACGGTCATGATTACTCTCCCTCTTCTCGGTTTTCAGACAGGACGTTTGCAGACAGGACGTTTGCAGACAGGACGCGGTGCGCGCTATCCAGCACCGCCACATACTTCTGCACCGCGGCGAAACCCGCAAGTGGCATGGCGCACCCGAGGGAAGCGGGGGCACGTTCTCCCGTGCGCCCGCTTCCCTAACCTGCGCCGCGAGCGGGTGACCGCCGGCGGCGGGTCAGGCGCGGACCGGCCTAGTAGCCGACCAGGCGGGAGCGCTGCGCGCACGCCGCCTCGCCGTAGGGGTAGTCGGAGACGACCGGTGAACTCAGGGCGCCCAACAGTTCCAGCTGCGGAGCGCTCAGGTGCACGTCGGCCGCGGACAGGTTTTCCGTGAGCTGCTCCACGCTCCGCGCCCCGAGGATGACCGAGGTCACCGCAGGCTGCGCCTCGAGCCAGGCCAGGGACACCTGCGCACTCGTGGCACCGATCTCCGCTGCGATCTCGGCGACGGCGTCGATGATGTGCCAGGTGCGTTCCTGCTTGTTGCGCGGCTCCCAGGCTTCCATCCCGCGCGCGGGATCCTCGCCCAGGCGCGTGGCCCCGGTGGGATCCGTGTCGCGCCGGTACTTGCCCGACAGCCACCCTCCGCCGAGGGGTGACCACGGCAGAAGCCCCAGGCCCGCGTCCAGCGCGGCCGGCACGATCTCCGACTCGATTTCGCGCACGAGCAGGCTGTACTGCGGCTGCAGGGTGACCGGCGGGGCGAAACCGAGCGCCCGCGCCACGTGCACGGCCTTCGTCAGCTGCCCCCCCGTGAAATTGGAGAAACCGTAGTAGCCGATTTTGCCGCTTCGGATGGCGTCGTCGAGAAAACGCAGGGTCTCCTCCAGCGGCGTCACCGGGTCCCACGCGTGCAGTTGATACAGGTCGACGTGATCCGTGCCCAGCCGGCGCAGCGAATCGTCGAGCGCCCGGGCCAGGTGCCGCCGGCTGGTGCCCCGATCGTTCGGGCCGCTGCCCATCGGAAACCGGCCCTTGGTCGCGAGAACGACCTGCTCTCGCTCGGCCGGGTGCGACGCCAGCCACGACCCGATCATTTCCTCCGAGACGCCGGAGCTGTAGACATCCGCCGTGTCGATGAAGCTGCCCCCGGCTTCCACATACGTGTCCAGAAGGGTGTGGGCCATCTCCTGATCGGCCTCCGCGCCGAAAGTCATGGTGCCGAGGGCGTAGGTCGACACGACCGCGCCGCTGTTGCCGAGTGTCCGATAGTGCATGTCTGATTCCTCTTCTTCGTCGAGGCGGGGCGCCGATGACCTCGTCATCTGCAAGTATGCCTGCGCGTCGTCCCCGTCCCAATTCGTCACCGGTTGACCGGCGGGCCACCCCGGGCAACCCTGTTCTACGCATGCACTGAACGTGAGCGGCGATGGCCTCGCCCACGGATGTGCTCGACAGGGAGGTCGGCCGTGGGCAAGAACAAGAAGGAGAAGGACCAGGAGAACTCGGGCGGGCCAGACGGCAAGAAGCTGCGCCGCAAGCACTACGAGGCGGAGCTGGAGCCGTTGCAGGGCGAGCTGGTCGCCCTGCAGGAGTGGGTGAAATCCACCGGGGCCAAGATCTGCATCGTGTTCGAGGGACGCGACACGGCCGGCAAGGGCGGCACCATCAAGCGCATCACCGAGCGGGTGAGCCCCCGGGTGTTCCGGGTGGCGGCGCTGCCCACCCCGACCGAGCGCGAGAAGTCCCAGATGTACATCCAGCGCTACATGGAGCACTTCCCCGCGGCCGGTGAGGTGGTCATCTTCGACCGCAGCTGGTACAACCGTGCGGGCGTCGAGCTCGTGATGGGCTTCTGCACGCCGGATCAGACCGAGCACTTCCTGCGGATGACGCCGCTGGTCGAGCAGGCGATGGTCGACTCCGGGATCATCCTGATCAAGTACTGGCTGGAGGTCAGCAAAGACGAGCAGACCCGGCGGCTGAGAAGCCGGATCAACGATCCGCGCAAGACGTGGAAGCTGTCGCCGATGGACCTCGAGTCCTACGGCCGCTGGTACGACTACTCCCGGGCCCGGGACGCCATGTTCGCGACGACCGACACCGCCTGGGCGCCCTGGTACGTCGCGAACACCGACGACAAGAAGCGCGGCCGGCTGAACATCATCAGCCACCTGCTCAGCCAGGTGCCCTACGAGCCGTTCCCCGGACTCGACGTCAAGCTGCCCAAGCGTCAGAAGGTCGGCGACTACCAGGAGCCGACGCTGACGGTGCGGCGGATTCCGACCCCGTTCTGATGCACGTCGTGACGAGGAGCCGGTCATGAATGAGGAGCCAGGCATGAAGACCCCAGCCGCAGCATCCACTGCCCCGGCGCCGGCCGCCGCCGACGCAACCTGGTACGCGCTCGCCCCCGATGCGGTGGCAAGCCGTCTGCGAAGCGACCCGGCCCAGGGCCTCAGCGCGGCCGAGGCGGAGCAGAGGCTGCAGCAACACGGCCCGAACGCCCTGACCGCCACGAAGGCGGAGTCGGTCTGGAAACGGTTCTTCACGCACTACCGGGACTACATGCAGATCGTGCTCGTGGTCGCCGCGGCGGTCAGCCTGGTGATCGACGAGTACGGGACCGCCGTGGGCCTCTTCGTACTGACCCTGTTCAACGCGTGGCTGGGCTACCACCAGGAGGGCAAGGCGGAGGAAGCCGCCGCGTCCCTCGGCAAGATGATGAAGTCAGTGGCCAAGGTGCGCCGCGACGGCGACATCGCGGAGATTCCCGCCGACCAGATCGTTCCCGGCGACATCGTGGTGGTCGACGCCGGCGACCGGGTGCCGGCCGACGGCCGGGTGATCCTGGCCGCAACCCTGCAGGTCGAGGAGGGCGCCCTGACCGGTGAGAGTGTCGCGGTGGAGAAGAGCACCGAGGCCATCGACCGAACGGATGTCCCCCTCGGCGACCGCCTCAACATGGCGTTCATGAACACCAACGTGACCCGGGGCCACGGTGAGATCCTCGTCACCACCACGGGGATGGGCTCCGAGGTCGGCCACATCGCGAACATGCTCGCCGGGCAGACGGTGGAGAAGTCCCCGCTCACCAAACAGGTGGACCGGCTCACCATCTTCATCATCATCGCGGCCCTCTTCGCCTTCGTCGCGATCGTGGTGATGGGTCTGATCCAGGGAGATTCGTTCACGGTGCTCTTCGGGATCGGCGTGGCGCTGGCCGTCGGCTCCATCCCGGACGCCCTGCCCGCCGTCGTCACCACGATCCTGTCCGTCGGCTCGGTGAACATGGCCAAGAAGAACGCCATCATGAAGACCCTGCCCGCGGTCGAGACGCTGGGCTCCACGTCGGCGATCAACTCCGACAAGACCGGGACCCTGACCCTGAACCAGATGACGGTGCGCGAGATCACGACCGTGCAGCATCACTACACCGTGACCGGTGAGGGCTACAGCTTCGACGGTCAGGTGCAGCGCACGACGGGCGACGCCGAGCGCGACCTGGACTACGTGATGTTCTCCTGCGCTCTGTGCAACGACTCCGATGTGCAGAACGGCGAGGTCATCGGCGACCCCACCGAGGGTGCGCTGTACGTGCTCGCGCAGAAGGGCGGGGTTGATGTGCGGGAGTTCCGGCGGAACCACCCGCGGGTGGCATCCGTGCCGTTCGACTCCGACTACAAGTTCATGGCCACCTTCCACCGGATGACCGGCGCCGATGGCCGGCCCGTGATCCGGGCCTACGTGAAGGGCGCGCCCGACGTGCTCCTCACCCGGTCCTCGTCGGGACGGATGCCCGGGGGCCGGTCAGCACCCCTCACCGACGAGGCGCGCACCAAAGTCCTCGCCGAGAACGACCGCATCGCCGGCTCCGGCCGGCGCGTGCTGGCCCTGGCGCAACGCGATTTCGACCCGGTGACGTTCGACCCGGCGGGCGACCTGATGGCGCTGATGCAGGACCTGGAGCTGTCGGCCCTGGTCGGCGAGGTCGACCCGCCGCGCGCCGAGGCGGTGGCCGCGATCACCGAGGCAAGGCGGGCCGGCATCCGGGTGCGGATGATCACCGGCGACCACGCCGTCACGGCCGCGGCCATCGCCCAGGAACTGGGCATCGAGGGCCGCGCGGTGACCGGTGCCGAGTTCGCCGCGATGAGCGATGAGGAGGCCGGCCGTCAGGTCGACGGGATCGGCGTGATCGCCCGGGTGGCGCCCGAGCACAAGGTCCGTCTGGTCGAGGTGCTCAGGCGCAAGGGACACGTGGTCGCGATGACCGGCGACGGGGTGAACGACGCACCCGCCATCGCCGCGGCCGACATCGGGATCGCCATGGGCATCACGGGCACCGACGTCGCCAAGGGAGCGGCGAAGATGATCCTGGCCGACGACAACTTCGCCACCATCGTGAGCGCGGTCGAGCAGGGCCGGCTGGTCTACGACAACCTGCAGAAATTCATCCGCATCCAGGTCGCCAACCTGTTCATGTTCATCCTCGCGTTCATCGGCTCGTCCGCGTTCGCGATCGCCGGCACGGCGCTGCTCAGCCCGGCCCAGGTGCTGTGGATCCACCTGGCCATCGTCGCCCCGATCGGCGCGGTGATGGGCATGGACCTGATCACGCCCGGCATCATGGACCGCAAGCCCCGGCCGTTCAACCAGCCGATCATCGTGCGGTCGATGATGATCCGCCTCCTCTTCGTCGGCATCTTCATGGCGGCCGCGACCCTGGTGCTCGTGCAGATCGGCAAGGTCAGTTACGACTCCCTCGTGATCGGCCAGACCATGGGCCTGATCGGTCTGAGCCTGATGAACATCAGTGTGGCGCTCAACCTGCGCTTCCCCGAGGAGAGCGCCTTCGGGCCCTCCACGGTGTCGAACCCCCGGCTGCTCTGGGCCTTCGCCTGGACCTTCGTCGGCTCGCTGCTGGTCACCCAGACGCGGGTGCTGCAGGATGTCTTCGGCACCGTGCCGCTCACCGGTCAGCAGTGGGCGCTCTGCCTGGTGCCGGCCGTGCTGCTGTTGCTGCTCGGCGAACTGGGCAAGCTCGTGCTGAGGGCCGTGCGGGTTCGGGCGAACCGCCGGCCCTCAGCCCGCACCGTTGCGGCCCCCCGGCACAGCGCCGTGGACACCGTCGAGATGTAGCGGCTGAGCCTCTACTTGAGGATGCGAATGAGCTTCTTGTTCGCGAACTCCGCGATGCCGAAGCGACCCATTTCCCGCCCGAAGCCGGACCTCTTCACGCCGCCGAAGGGCAGCTCTGCGCCGTCGAGGAGCGAGCCGTTGATGAAGACCATCCCGGCCTCGATCTGATCGGCGACCCGCAGGGCCTGCTCCGGATCCGTGGTGAACAGGTAGGAACCCAGGCCGTACGGGATGTCGTTGGCCACCTGCACCGCCTCGGCCTCGTCCTGCACGCGGTAGATGGCGGCCACCGGCCCGAAGAACTCTTCCCGGTAGGCGTCGCTCTGCGGGGACACACCGGTGAGCACGGTCGGCGAGAAGAAGGCGCCGTCACGGCTCCCCCGCAGGGTGACTGTGGCCCCCTGGGTCTCGGCGCGCTGCAACTGCTCCTCGAGGTTCTCGGCGGCACCGAGTGACGAGAGCGGGCCCAGGGTCGTCTCCGGCGATGTGGGGTCGGCGGGGACATTGGCGCCGATCTTCGCCGTGAAGAGTTCCACGAACGCGTCGAACAGGCCATCGATCACGATGAAGCGTTTGGCCGCGTTGCAGGACTGGCCGGAGTTGTCCAGGCGGGCGTCGACGGCCGCGTCGACGGCTTCTCCGAGGTCGTCCGTGCTGAGCAGGATGAACGGGTCGGATCCGCCGAGTTCGAGCACGACCTTCTTGAGGTTGCGGCCGGCGACCTCGGCGACCGCCGCACCCGCGCCCTCCGAACCGGTCAGCGAAACGCCGCAGACCCGGGGGTCGGGAATGATGATCTCGGCGATCTGGGCGCTGGAGGCGTAGAGGTTGCGGTACGCGCCCGCGGGGAAGCCGGCATCCGTGAAAATCTGCTCGATGGCGGCGGCGGACTCGGGGCACTGCGAGGCGTGCTTGAGCAGGATCGTGTTGCCGAGCACCAGGTTCGGGCCGGCGAACCGGGCGACCTGGTAGTAGGGGAAGTTCCACGGCATGATCCCGAGGAGCACCCCGAGGGAGGCGTTGCGGACGAATGCCGAGCCTTCACCGGCGAGCAGCTCGATCGGTTCGTCGGCGAGGAACGCTTCGCCGTGGGTCGCGTAGTAGGAGTAGATGTCGGCTGCGAAGTCGACCTCTCCGAGAGACTGCTCGACGGGCTTGCCCATCTCGCGCACGATGAGCTCGGCCAGGTGCTCACGCCGCTCGGTGTGCAGGTCCGCGACCCGCTGCATGAGGGTGGCCCGCTCGGCGACCGACGTTCCCCGCGCGAGCTCCTTGTGGGCGCGATCCGCGGCCGTGATCGCGTCGGACACCTCGGCATCCGTTGCGAGGGGGAAACTCGTTTCGCTGATCCCGGTAGCGGGGTTCGTGACTGCGTATTTGTTCATGATCTCTCCACGGGTTTCGTCGTTGACGCCGATCGAGAATGGGCCTCCTGCTGCGGGAGCCGGGCCGCACACTCGTTACTGCAGTCTGCCGCAGTCCCGGCTGCCGGGCAGCCATTTGAGCGAACTTGTCTCTTTCTCCCGCCGCGATCAGCGAAATTGCCGACGCCGGGCAGCGCTCAACTGTCTGGTTTCACGACCCGGTCCTGGTCCCACGGTGTCGCCCAGCGGAGTTCCTCGAACATGCGCGACAACACGATGGCGGTGAAGCCCCAGACCAGCTTGCCGTCGACGGTGAACGCCGGGGCCCGGTAGGTCTGGTTGCCGAACGAGTGGGCCGTGCTCACCCGGTTGACCGGGTCGAGCAGATCCGCCACGGGCATCCGGAACACCTCAAAGGTCTCATCGTGGTCGATGGCGGCCACCTGGGACGGGCGCGTCCACCACGCCGGCACGGGCGTGACGAGATGGTTGCTCACGGGCACCGCCAGCGCCGGCAGCGTGCCGAGCGGTTCGAGCCCGGCCGGGTCGAGCCCCGTCTCCTCGACGGCCTCGCGCAGGGCCGCCGCGATCGGGCCGGCGTCGGCGGCCTCGAGCCGGCCACCCGGGAAGGCGATCTGCCCCGGGTGACTGCCGAGCGTCGCGGCCCGGCGGAGCAGAAGCACATCCAGGTCACGGCTCACCTGCCCGCTCCCCTGTCTGCTCCCCTGCTCCGGCACCGGACCCGGCGCGGACGCCCGGGCCGGAACGGGGTCGAGCACACCGAAGAGCACCAACACGGCGGCGTGGCGGGCGCGGGTCGGGTCAGGCAGCACGCGGGACAGCCGGGACAGGTCGGTCTGCCAGTCGAGGCCGCGCTCGCAGAGCGCCGCGAGCTCGGCGCGGGGATGGTCGGCGCGGGGGTGGTCGGCGCGGGGGTGGTCGGGCACGAGGTGCACGTTACCAGCCGCCCTGCAGCACCTCATCGAGGCGGTCGACGAAGAAGTCGGCGCTCTCCCGGCTCAGGCACAGGGGCGGCTTGATCTTCAGCACGTTCTGCCGCTCCGAGGTGGGCTGCACGATCACGCCGAGCTCCAGCATCCGTTCGCAGATGGCCGCGGTCTCGCTGGTCGCCGGTTCCCGGGAGTCCCGGTCACGCACGAGTTCCACCCCCAGGTACAGGCCCAGGCCGTGCACCATCCCGATCAGCGGATGCCGCTCCGCGAGTTCCGCGAGCCGGCCCGCCAGGTGCCGGCCGACGGCATCCGCGTTCTGCTGGAGCGATTCGTCCCGGATGACGTCGAGCACGGCCAGACCGGCGACGCAGCTGACCGGGCTGCCGCCGGCCGAAGAGAAGAAGTTGCCCTCCCGGGCCAGTGACTCGGCGATGTCGCGGCGGGTGAGCACCGCGCCGAGCGGGTAG